>CAKPNG010000040.1 GCA_934168325.1 uncultured Bacilli bacterium | reverse complement strand
AGAAACAAAATGATATTAAAAGCAAAGAAAATAAGGGCAATTCTAAAAATTGTCTACAAAACGTTGACTAGTGCAATTTCTTCTTTAGAAGCAAATAATACACTTGTTTTTAAATCGATTGCTACTGTATCGCTACTAAAATCTATTAAACTTCTTCTATTTTTATTAAATAATACAACTAAATAATTAATTATTAACGGAATTAAATATAAATAAGCAGATACTGTATAAATAATCATAAGTGATAAAGCTCTAAAAATTTTATGTTTAAATTTAATTTTATAACCATAACTATCACTAAATCCTAATTTAAAAATATGCATAAATGCAGTTTCACCATTTTTATTAATTAAAGTTGGTATTACTAAAAAAATTATCGATGAAAATAAAGTAGAAATTAATACTTCATATCTTTCAATTTCATTTAACTTCATCATTATATTTTTAAATTCAATTGATGAAGTAAAATCTGTTAAAGCATAGTGATAAATTCCTCTTTTTTCATTTAAAAAGAAATCTTTTATTGCATTATTATATTTTTCAGTGTCACTAATTGAAATAATATTATTATTTTGATCTAAAATATCATCTTTTAATATAAAATTTTCATATTTATCATCAATAGAATTAATCTTATAAATATTATTTTCTAAAGTATTTTCATCAAATTTTAAATAATTAATATTTAACTCTTTATAAGTTTTATCTTCTTTATCTAAATAAGTAAAATAATAATCATTAATTGCTTTTAAAAATTTAAGATCATCTCGATTTTCTTTTAGATTAAATTCCAATAATTCTAAGCCAATAATATCATTATTTTTATTATAACTAACTTTAAATAAAGAAGATTCTTCTTGTAGTTTATATTGTTTTTCTTTCCATTTTACATTATGAAAACCAATATCTATAGCTCCATTAGCTAATAGCATAAAAGTAGAAATTGCTAATAATGAAACTACTATTAAGTCTAATAAGCCAGCAATAACTCTTTTAAATAATGGAGCTTCATAGATATCATTCATTATTTATTCCTTTATAAAATAGTTTTTTCTGATAATTCATCGAATATATGAATTTTATCAAGATTAAATGTAACTTCGATTTCATCTCCTGCTTTAATTTTATTATCAGCATTAATTTTAGAGACTAAATCAATTCCATTATAATCTGCATGAATATAATATTCATTACCAAGAAGTTCAGCAATTGTAATTTTAATCTTAACTGGTTCACTCTTATTTATAAAATTATTTGTATCTTTAAAATCAATATGTTCAGGTCTAACACCAAAAGTTACATCAAATCCCTCTATTAAATAAGTTTTATATTTATTAATTAATTGATTAATTTCTTTTAATAAATTTTCTTTAACTTCTTGTTTTGTAGGTAATTTATGTTTTTTAGAGAATATTTTCTTCCAACTAAATTGATTTGTTCCTTTTAAAACAGCTTTTGAAACTACATTATGAGCTTTAATTGAACTTTCTATATCATTTAAATATTCTTCTGTATTTTCATTTTCTTTAGATTCATTATTTTTAAGATGTTTTAATTCATCTTTACTAGCTTGATGAGGTAATAATTCTACTTCATAATCAACATTTTTTAATCTTTCTAATAATGAATGAATTTGTTCTTCAATAAATGATTTTATTTTATTTTTTCTATCTTCACTTAAAGATACTTTAAATCCATCTTCAAAATTAATGGTGCCTTTTACATCATAATGTCCTTTTATAATATTCATTGCTGGAGTTCCTATAAAACTAGCAACAAATTTATTTTGTGGATTATTATAAATTTCTTCTGGGGTTCCAATTTGTTGAATTTTTCCTTTATTCATAACTACAATTCTAGTAGCCATTGTCATAGCTTCAGTTTGATCATGAGTAACATAAATTGATGTTGTATTAAGTCTTTGATGTAACTTAATAATTTCACTACGCATCGAAACTCTAAGTTTAGCATCCAAATTGCTTAAAGGCTCATCCATTAAGAAAATTTTAGCTTTTCTAACTATAGTTCTTCCTAAAGCAACTCTTTGCATTTGACCACCACTAAGTTGACGTGGTTTTCTATCTAAAACATGGGTTAAATCTAAGATTTCAGCAGCTTCATGAACTCTTTTATCAATTTCATTTTTATCAACGTGTTTCATTTTTAAACTAAAAGCCATATTATCATAAACTGACATATGTGGATAAAGAGCATAATTTTGGAAGACCATCGCTAAATCTCTATCTTTAGGCGTTAAATTATTTGAATATATTTGATTAATATATAAATCACCTGCTGTAATATCTTCAAGTCCAGCAATCATTCTTAAAGTAGTAGATTTACCACATCCACTAGGTCCAACAAAAACGATAAATTCATTTTCTTTAATATCTAAATTGAAATCATATACAGCTTGAAATCCATTTGGATAAACTTTATTTATATTTTTTAAACAAATAAAAGATTTAATATTAGAATTTCTTAAATTTTCAAATTTTGTTTTCACTTCTTCACTCATATTTTTACTCCTTTATTTAGCAATTTGTACACATTGAGAAATGCTATCATTTAATTTTTTAACTTTCTCAGAATTAACTTTTTGTTTTCTATCATAAGTTAAAATACCATTAATTTCTTGTTCAACATCATAAAGTTGAGTGTAGCAATATCCAACGATACATGAAGAATTTCTGATTGCATCATATATTTTTGATAATTCTCCAATATATTCATCTTCATTTTTAGCACATGTATAGCCCCAGCCCTCTTCATTATTTATAGCAAAACTAACTCCACCAAATTCAGTAAGCATTACTGGAACAAAATCATTATGATAACCATCAACAAAAATAGGTCGACCAGCAGGAGCAGATTTAATCATATTTTCTCTACCACTTAATGCTAAAGTAAAATCACGATAAACTTTATCATCACCTTTATTACCATGTTTATAATTATGAACAGAACAAATATCAGTTTTTGTTAATTCCCATCCATCATTACCAACGCATAATCTTGAATCATCAATAGATTTAGTAATTTCATACATTGCATTTTGGAAGTGTTGTTCTTTTTTATCATATGAACAATGAGGAATACCCCAAGATTCATTTAAAGGAACATATACTAATATAGATGGATGATTATAATTTTGTTCTACTACCTGAATCCATTCATTAGTTTGATCTTCAATTAAGGTATTAGTAAATAATTGAGCCGCAGGATATTCAAGCCAAGCAATAAAGCCTAATTTATCACATAAATAATAGAAATATGGATCTTCTACTTTTTGATGAATTCTTCCACCATTAAATCCTAATTCTTTACTTATTTTTATATCATTTTCTAAATCTTTAATATCTTTAAAAGATAAAATACCTTCTTTAAAATATCCTTGAATTAATACTAACTTTTGAAAATATGGCCTATTATTTAAATAAAATATACCATTATTAAAACTTACCTTTCTCATTGCAAAATAAGTCTTAACCTCATCAATTAAATTATTATTTTCATCATAAGTCTTTAAAATTAAATCATATAAATAAGGATTTTCAGGACTCCAACATAAGTCTTGATGGTGGAATGAATCTTCATTAATATCTAAATTATTCCATACTCTTAAAGTTGTTTTTATACGATTAGAATTAAAATTATTTAATAAAATTTCTTCATTAATTAATTTATTGTCTTTATAAATTTCATAACTAATTTTATGTGGCTTTTTATTAAATAATAAATCAATAGAAATAGTTCCATTATCAATATCACTATTAATAAATGACTTATCGATATAAATATTATTTAATTCTTCGATATATACTGATTTATATATGCCACTAGTTTTTGTATAAAAAATACTTTCACTTTTTTCTTTCCAATATTGTTTTCCTCTTGGAATTGCTTGATTTTCCATTGGATCAAAACAATAAACAGTAATTCTATTTATTCCATCATTAATAAAATCAGTAATATCAACATTAAATCTAGATGCACCACCTTTATGAATTTTAACCATTATTCCATTAATATAAATTTCAGAATAATAATCTACACCATTAAAATTTAATATATAAATCTTCTTATCTAATTTATTAATTTTTATTTCTTTATAATACCAAATATGATCATGTTTACTTCTATCATTTATTCCACTTAACTTACTTTCATAAGCAAATGGAACAATTATTTTTTTATCTGCTTTTTTTGATAAAAACCACTTATATTTATGACCAATATTTAAATCATCAAAATCAAATTCCCATTCCCCATTTAAATTAATGAGTTGATTATTTCTTATAAAATCTGGTCTTGGATATTCATTTCTTAATCTCATAATAATACCTATCTTTTAAATTTATTTAATACCACTTCTTGATACACCATCAATAATATATTTTTGTGCAAAACAATATACAAACATAACTGGAATTGCACTAAGTACTGCCGCTGCTAATGGTGTTGTATCACCAGTTTTTGAACCTACTAATTTAGCAAGTCCTACTGGTAATGTTAATAATTCAGGAGCAAAAAGTTGTGCCCCTTGTGACATTTGTTGAGGCCAAAGGAAGTCATTCCAACTTCCCAAAAAGGCAAATATCGCAGCAACAAATATTGCACTTTTTCCTATTGGAAGAATAACTCTAAAGAAAATTTGGAAATTACTACAGCCATCAATTTTACACGATTCAATCAGTTCTTTTGGAATATTTAAGAAGAATGATCTTATTAAAAATAATCCAAATACTCCACCAAGTCCTGGAAGAATCAATGTTAAAAAATATGTCCAATCAGGAGCACCAGCCCAGCCAAATTTTTCCATTAAATTATACATTGGAATAAATGTAACAATTCCAGGAATCATCATACTTGCTAAGATGATATTAAAAATTAAGTTTTTAAATTTCCAATCTATAAAAACTAGAGCATACGCTGCAAAACTAACTACTAATAAATATAAAGCAGTTTGAATTATACCGACAAGAAAACTATTTAAGGTCCATCTTAAAACTGGATATTGTTCACTAGTTAATAAAAATTTGTAATTATCTAAAGTCCAATTATTAAGTGTAGGAAATAATCGATCAACATCTGTAAATGTATCAGGTTTAAAACTTGCACCAAATGCCCATAGTAAAGGAATAATCCAAATAGCGCCTAAAACAACTAAGCAAGCTGTACTAACAATTTTACTAATTAATATACTTCTTTTTGTTGCCATATTAGTTAACTCCTTCCTCTTTCATTCTACTTTTTCTTTTAAATATTCTTCTTTTACTATTTGTTTTATCTCTAGAAACATATAATTGAATCATTGAAATAAAGATAATAAGTAATGAAAATAATACACACATTGCATTAGCCACACCTGCTCCACCAGTTCCAGATTGAGGTGAATTTTTAAATTGTAAAACTCTTTGAATAAACATCATTGTTGAACTTAATGGTCCACCTTCAGTAATTAATGCACTTTGTCCATAAACATTAAATGAAGCAATTACTGTAGTTATTGTACAAATAAGAATTTGATTTCCAATTTGTGGTAATGTAATGTAAAAAATTTGTTTAAAAGGTGAACAACCATCAATTGAAGCTGCTTCATATAAACCTTTATCAACTTGTTTAAGACCAGCATTCATAATGACCATATTATTTCCAACAGTCCACCATAATGTAGTTAAAACAATTACAATCCAAGCTGCAGTTGTATCAGCATGAAATGGTAATGTCTTAATAAATCCCATCGAAGTATTGAATAAATATTTAAAAATTAAACATACAGTTGCAACACTTAATACATTAGGTAAAAAGAATAATGCTCTAAAAAAACCTTCACCCCATGGCTTCATATTTAATAATAAAGCTAATATGAAAGGAATGATAATTAAAAAAGGAACTGTATAAATTACAAATAAACAAGTATGTCCTAAACCTGTAGTAAACCACTCATGAGCAAGTGGATAATCTGGATTTGCAAAAATAATATTTCTATAATTTTGCCAACCAACAAATACTTTTTCAGTATCTCCAAAGTTCCAGAAAAAGAACGAATCAATAATACCTTGAACTAAAGGATATAAAAAGAATAAACAAAAAAAGAATAAATATGGTCCAAAAAATAAAGCTACTGTTGAATATTTAGAAATAATAGCTTTTCTTTGACTTATTTCTTTTTGTTTTTCAATCCTTTCATCAAAAGTTAAATATGACATAATACCCCCTAATTAGTAAAAGAGGGTATAAAACCCTCATTTACTCTAATAAATAAATTATCTAGCACCGCCACTAATATCTTGTTTAACTAAAGCAATACCTTCATCATAGAATTTTTTAATCTTTTCATTTATTTGATCATCAGTTGGCATTTCTTTTGATTGTAAAACAAATGTATTAACTTGTTGAGATGGCGAAAATGCACTATATGTATATTTATTTGCTTGAATACAACGGAAGTTTTCAATATTTCCGAATTCATCTAAATGCTTAATTGCTTTATATTCAGCAGTATCTCTAGCTTTTGCATAAGCAGCAATTTTACCAGATTTTGCCCAATCAGCACTATGTTCAAGCATCCATTTAATAAATTCCATACCAGCTTGTTGTCTTGCTTTCTTTTCACCACCCATATTATTTTTAGGCATTACAAAGATATGACCATTTGTATAAATATCACCAGTATATTCTTTATTATCTTTTGAATTATACATAAGAGAAGCAGGTAAAACACTGTATTCAAACTTAGCATTTTTAGATCTTGTTTCAACATCATTCATAACCCAAATTCCATCATAACAGAATAATGAATTGCCTTTATAAAATTCATTTAAGTTAGTATCTGTAGCAAGTTGTGGAGGACAAACTTTATCTTTAAAAATTAATTCTCCATATGATTTAACTGCATTTAAAGTAGCATTTTTATAATAAACACCAGGTTGAGCTGGAACTACTGTACCATCAGTAAGTTTTTGATTTTTATCAAATCCTTCGTCTCCTTCGACTAAAATTTGTTTTCCACCATAATTAAAATATCCATTAATATATGCATATGTATCTGGGAAACCTTGAGTCAAAGGTAACCCATAATGACCGGCTGCAACTGCTTTTTGAGCACAATTAACTAAATCTTCTCTAGTTTTAGGCATTTCTAAACCAAGTTTTTTAAGCATTGTTGTATTAACATAGATTCCAGACATATGTAAATCAAATGGAATACCGTATTGATGTTCATCATATCTCATATTTTTCCAAACTTGTTCAGGAAAATCAGCGGCTTCTAGCTTAATTTGTGCTAATTTCATTGTCTCTTCAAGTTCTCTAAAATATTTACTTGATCCTTCTGAATTTTGTTGACCTGCAAATTGTAAAACTCTTTCAGCATGAATTAAAGCAACATCTGGATTTCTTTTATAAGAAGTTGATGTTGGTAAATTATCATAAAGATCAGCAGGTTGAACTGCGTTAGCAGTAACTTTAATTTGTCCTTTATATTGAGTATTAAATTTTCCAACTAATTCAGTTAAAAAACTATTATCTGTACCTGTAATAACGTTAGAAAATGTAATATTTACATTTTTAAATACTGGTTTCCCATCTGGATCAAAATCAATTTCTCCTCCACCACCATTATTTCCACCACAACTAAATACACTACTTATAAGTGTTAATAAACCAAAACCTAATAAGATTTTACCTTTTTTCATATAATTTCTCCTTAATTTTCTAAATTTATTTGAGGTCCTTTTAATTCTTTTCCAAATGTAGGCTTTCTACTTGTTACATATGGAAATCCTTCTTCAGACCATTGTAATTTATCCATAAAAACAACTCGACCTTGACCAGGATTAAATTTGTCATATCCATGATAAAACATCCACCAATCATGATTATCATCTTCCATTAAAGACATATGTCCAGGACCAGCGACATTTTGATCACCTTTAATAACGAGTTCACCTCTATTACCACCAAGCATATCGACACCTTTACTATCAACATAAGGTCCAGTAATACTTTTTGATCTTGCTACTTTAACGTGATAAGTTGAATTAACACCTGAGCAGCATGTACCCTGAGAGCCAAAGAAGTAAAAATAATCACCTATTTTTCTTATATATGAGCCTTCATAAGTAGCTCCATTCCAATCTCCAACAATACCTGCTACTAATATTTTATCATTATAAGCTGTGGATGGATTTTTAAGTTTAAGACCATCATCACTAAGTTCAACCATGAATAAGCCTCTAAAACTTCCCCAAACCATCCAAATTTTTCCTTCATCTTCAATAACACATGGATCGATTGAATTCATAACACCAATTGATTGACTATTAAATATTTCACCATGATCTACCCAAGGTCCTTCTAAAGATTTACTAGTCATAACACCAATTCCACATGTTTCTTCAGTTCCCCAAGCACTATTAGAATAATAATAATTCCAAGTATCTAAGACTTTATATACATCAGGTGCCCAAATATTTGTAGCACTAGGTCCCCAGTTTATTGTTCTTCTAACATCAGGAAGTTGAATATATTCAGCATTATCGTAATCATATTTATATGTTCTTCCCATTGTACCAAATATATAGATATTTTTTCCTTCTCTTACTACAGATGGATCTGGACAATCAGCATAAATAACAGGATTTGTATATTTAATTGTTGTAAGTGTAGGCTTAGGATCTACATTTGGTGTTTTTGAGCAAGATGAAATGCCAAATAAAGCAGCTGCACAAAACAATATATTTTTAATTTTCATATTTATTCCTCTAACCATACATCGAAGCAAATCGAACTATTTTTAATATTTATATCTTTAATTCTTTTATTTAATTGAATTACAGTTGTCATTGCTATTGTGTCATAAGCAAAATTTATTGATGCAATTTTAATAGTTCCTAAATTATAAACAGCAATCGCATCATAACCAATAAACACAATATTAGATGTATCTATTTTTAATTTTTTCATAATATCTAAAACTAGATATAAATGTTCATCATTATAACAAAATATTCCTAAATCTTCAGATTTTGCATAGTTTTTAATTTGTCTTTCAAATGTTTCTATATTTATTTTCTTAATAAAACCAACATCTTTTTTATTTTCTAATGTTTTATTAAACCCTTCAAATCTACGATATGAGCATTCGCTACCTTTAACATTAACATAAATAAAATTTTTACATTTTTTCGAACATAAATATTTAGCTGCTAATGTTCCACCTTTATAGTCATCAGTATAAATATAATCACAATATTTATTAGTTAATTTTCTACCTAACATCATAAATGGGATCTTATTCATTTTAACTATTTCAAGAGTTTCACTAGTAGGTTCTACAAAAGAAATAATTCCATCAACTCGAGAATAAATGCATTCTTTAATAACATTAGAATTAAATTCATTACCATATAAAGAGATTATTTCTACTAAATATCCTTCTTTTTTAAGGAAATAAATAAGTTTTTCACTCATAGTAGTAAAATAATAATTCTTAATATTATTAATAACTAAAGCAATTGATCTAGTGTTACTTTTATTAATTGAATAAACTAAATTGTTAGGCAAGTAGCCTAATTTAACAGCTGCCTGCCTAACTTTATTTTTTGTTTTTTCTGAGATATCTTCGCAGTCTCTTAAAGCTCTACTTACTGTATTAATAGAAATATTAAGTTCATAAGCAATAGTTTTTAAACAGACTTCTTTTTTATATCCCATATAATTCCTTTAATTTTAATTATTTAACTTCGACGATTTGAATTGAATCAACTGTTAATGTGTAAGAAGCATTATATTCAGCAAGTAATAAACCTACTCTTAATGCACCACCAGAAACATCTTTAGCTGGAGCAAATACTTCTGTTTCAAATGTTTCAAATGTATCGTTTGCACTAAATGTTAAATCTTTTTTAGCTGCTGGATTCCCTGCACCTGCACAGAATTCAAGTCTTAAAGTTCTAACATCTTTATTAGTTGTTTTAGCTTTAACAACTGCTTTATATTTCTTACCACCAGTTAATTTTTGGCCATCAATATTGTTTTGTTGAAGTTGAGCTCTCCAATCAGGTTCTGTTGTACTTTCTTTTAAAGATTTAATAACGACAGTGCCATTAGCTCTATCATCTTTAATTTCAATAAGTCCATTTTCTTCTTTTACCCAGTATTTTGTACCTTTAGTAAATTCACCATCTAATGTAGAATATTCAAATTCTCTTTCGATTTGTGAACGGTAATTAATTTGTCTTTTGAAATATGAGAAATTACCATTTTCATCGGTATAACTAAACATCTCACCAAAAGTTGCTTTTGATAATTCATCAGCAAATTCAGCTTTTTGAATAACACCTTCTTTAGTAAGTTTAACGTCTTTTCCTGTTGCATCTTTTGCAGTAACTGCTGGTAAATCTAAAAATTCTTTATAACTATGAACTGTGCAAGATGTATCACCAGTAAAGACGATACCAGATGTATTAGCTTGTTTTGCTAAAGCTTTAATTTCAACTTTATCAATATAAACTGTAGATGGAGCGACGTCATCCTCATTAAATCTACCTAATGTAATACCAAATTTAACACCTGAATAATCTTGGCTTGCTGTGAAATAATATTTGAAATCTTGATATTCTGTACTTGTTTTATAACCTACAACATTAGTTGAATTATCTTCGATAAGTTTATAGCCTTCAGCTGGAACTTCAAGAGATGTACCAATATTTCTACCTGTAGTTGATTTTGCTCTAACAGTAATTTGATAAGTTGTATTAGCTCTAACATTTAACCCATTATATTCAACTTGGTTTTGCCAGAATTCTTCACCAGAATTTGTGATTTCAACTTTAATAGCCTCATTAGCTTTATCCATTTCCCAAGACATTACTGATCCAGCGTTTCCATTACCTGCCCATTTGCCTTTTTCACCTGTTTTAAAATCATTATCATCAATATAGGTTCCTCTTTCAACAGTGACAGTTCTTGATGCTTGACCATAATCTTCTTCAATCTTCTTATCACCATCAAAAGCTACATAATAAATAGTAAATGCACCATCAATTTTTGTTGAGACTTCATCAGACATTTCTTCATCAATTTTAACTGTTAATTCTTTATTATTATCTGCAACAGCTTTGACTCCTGCTAATAAATTAGGTACTTCATCACCCATTGTTAAATAAATGTCATCAAGTCCTTCCCAATTAACACCAGTAATAGGCTTAATAGTCTCACCACCTGCACAAGAGCTTAGTGTAACCATACTTCCAAACGTTAACGCGCTTAATAACGCAATTCCAATAAATTTTCTTTTCATAAATTCCTCCATAATTTATTGCTTTTATTTTATATTAATGTAAGCGCTTACAAATTTAAATACTACATTAAATTTAATGTTATTTCAAATATAAGAAAGTATTCGATACAATCAATGATTTTTTAATTATTAGTTCAATTTTAACATTAAAATTAAAGTATTATTTATTATTTTTAAGCCCAAAAATAATGTTTTGAATATTAGTATAATCAAACTCAACATCAGTTAATAAACCTTTATTATTAATAGAATAAATCGATGGTGTTTGAACTAAATAAATGTCTTTAATATTAGATTTATTAATCATTTCTAATTTCATTTCTTCTTTAGTTTTTGTTTCATCAAATAACTTAAATTTATATAAATCGCTATCACTTATATTAGTAACATCATATATATAAAAACTATTTGGTTTAGTATCTAATAGATTAAAAACTTCATTTTTTAAATCTCTACATGGTGGACAATATTCACTATATACATATATTAAATAATCATTATTACTTTTATTTAAAAATTCATCAGGATTTAAAATTTTATATTCATTATAACTTTCATATGTTTTTATATAATTTTTAGAACATGAAAATATTGTAAAAGAAAGACAAACCAATATATATTTTATAAACTTATAATTAAATGATTTCATAATAATTTACTTCTTAATAATTAAATATTTTCTTTCCCTAAAAACAAATCAATAGCATTTATATGATGAACACCTTCTTGCTGATCTCTTAACTTATCCAAAGAAATTATATATCTTGGATATCCGTCTTTTATATTACGAAACGGTCTATATTCTCTTTCCTTAGTTTTTTCATTACCAGTTATAGAATATGTAACTTGAATATATGCATATTCTCCATTTTGCTTTCTTACAATAAAATCACACTCTAAATTCCCTATTTTGCAAACACTGACATAATAACCTTTGCTAACTAAATATAAATAGACTATATTTTCTAAGCATGGCCCATAATTTAAGTTATTATCTACATTATTTGAGAAGTATAAAGATAAATCAGCTAAATAATATTTTTGTTCTCTCATAATCGATTTTTTTGATTTTAAATCAAATCTATTGCATTCATAGATAATTTTAGCTTTCTTTAATATTTCGATATAATTTCTAATTGTTGTAATTTTAGCATTTGATCCATTATGAATCAACGAATCATGAAAATGCTTTAAAGAAAATGGGGATGTATAATTATTAATAACAATTGATTCTACCCTTTCAAATAATGCAACGTTTGAAACTCTACTTCTAGTTTTAACATCTTTATTAAATATTTCTCTAATAATTTCTTTGGTATATAGTTGTTTGGAATCAAGGCTATCAAACTCAATTGCTTTAGGAAAACCACCCTCTATAATAAATGAATTAAACTCTTCATATAAATCTATATTAATTTTTTTATTAAAAAATTTTTTCATTTCAACATATTCATAAAAATCAAGTGTATATATTTCGAATGTAATATATCTTCCAGTTAACTTTGTAGAAATTTCATCACTTAGTAAATAAGAATTTGAACCAGTTAAAAAAATAGAATATCCTTCCTCTTCGTATTGAAGTACAACACTTTCAAATCCTACTACATTTTGAACTTCGTCTATAATTATATAATATTTATCATCATCTCTAATTTGGCTTTCAATTATTTTTTTCTAATTCATCAGGCGTCTTTATTTGCCTAAATCCTCTTCTATCAAGCGGTAAGTAAATAATTCTATTTCCGAGTTTGCGACTTTCTAATTCCGAAATAATAGATTTAAGAATTGAAGATTTGCCGCATCTTCTAATCCCAGTAATAACTTTTATAATCCTGAGTTTGACAGTTTGTAATTGAAAAAGTTGTATTTTATTGTATTTTATCAAATACTTTTTCGAAATATTTA
>CAKPNG010000039.1 GCA_934168325.1 uncultured Bacilli bacterium | reverse complement strand
AACATCACTTATATTATATTCGAGGACTTAAATTTTAGAAAAGAGGATATTCGGATTTAAAATTTTTATTTGAGCAAATATGCTTAAATAGTGTATCTATTAATTAAATATTATAATAAAAAGACTTTTTTTGGTATAATATTACAAGAGGTTATTTTATGAAAGAAACAATAATATTTACTGATTCAACATGTGATTTATCTAAAGATTTAATAGAGAAATATAAAATTAAAGTCATACCATTACATGTTACCTTTGAGAATGGTGGACAATATCTTGATGGTGTTGATATATTCTCAGAAGATGTTTATAAAAAACAAGAAGAACTTAATACTTTACCTAAAACAGGCGCTGTTAATATTTCTGAATTCATGAAAGCTTTTGAAGAAGAATATAATAAAGGAAATGATATTTTCTATATAGGTATTGGAAGTGGGTTATCTAGTTCGTTTAATAATGCAGTATTAGCGAGTAAAGAATTTGATGATGAAAGTAGATTTGCGATTGTTGATGGTCAAAATTTATCAACCGGAACTGGATTATTAGTTCTAAAAGCTTGTAAATTTAGAGATGAAGGCATGTCTTTAAAAGATATTAAAGAGAAAGTTGAAAAATTAGTTCCCTTAGTTAGTGCTAAATTCTGTATTGATAGATTAGATTATCTTTATAAAGGTGGTAGATGCTCTGGCATGACTATGATATTTGCTCATGCTTTAAAAATCCATCCTATTGCTAAAATTATTAATAATAAATTAGTTGTTTATAAAAAACCACGTGGTAAATACGTTAACGCTGTTAATGAGCAAATAGAAGAATTTAAAAAAGATCTTCCAAATATGGATACAAGTTGTGTCTTTATTACTCATAGCGGAAGAATTGATGGTTTCGATAAATATATTTATGATGAATTAATTAAATATATTCCAAAAGAAAATATACATATAACTGAAGCTGGGTGTACTGTTTGCTCACATTGCGGACCAAAAACAATTGGTATCCTTTATATATTAAATTCTTAAAAAATAGTTGAGTTTTGCAAAGAAAAATCCCAAATTAATGGGATTTTTTATTTGCAAACTATTTAATATTATCAAATTATTCAGCAGAATATTTTAAATTTTTAAATGCAATTGATGGCACAACGTTACTATCGATTAATAATTTAGCGTTACTACCAACTGCTATAACATCATTAAATAAGGTAAAGATGTTTCCACTTAAAACAAATAATCCTAATGCTTTATCTTTTTTACCATCTTTAATTAAATAGCCTTTACTTTCTAATGAGAAGTCACCACTTTCAGCATTTAAACCAGCATGTAAACCACTTAATTCAGTAATATAAAGACCATTTTTAATAGTTTCGAATAATTGATCTTCAGTTTGTTTACCAGGTTTAATAACTAAGTTAGAGAAGCCTACAACTATTTTGCTACCACCTCTAGCACCATTACCTGTTGATTCAACATTATCTTTAGCAGCTGTATCTAGATTGTAGAAATAGGTTTTTAAAATACCTTTATCAACAACAGTTTTATTCTTTTTAGCGACACCTTCATCATCAAAATAAGATCTAAAAATATTATTTAAAAGTGGTTTTTCATCAATTGTTAACTTTTTAGAAGCAATTTGAGTATTTAATTTTCCTTCAAATTTAGAAGAATGCTTTTGTACTTTTTCAGCAGAAGCATTACTTAAGAAAGCATTCAATAAATTAGAAACCGATTCATTATTTAAAACAACTTTATAAGTTCCATTTTTAACGTTTTCACCATGTAATAAACTTAATGCACCATCAACTATCTCTTTAGCAAAAGTTTTATAATCAAATTTTGCAAAATCATTATCAAAGAATACATCATAATTCATTTTGGTTTCTTCGCCATCTTTTACAATAACACTACAGAAAATAGTGAAATAATTATTTTTTGATTTTAATTTTAAACCGTAAGAATTAGAGAAAAGAATTTCACCAGAACTTTCGCCGTAAGATACTTCTACATCAGTTACTCTATTATCTAAAGACTTGCAATAATCTTCTAATAAATGAAGAATGCTGATTTTTTCAGTAGCTGGTACTTTCTCAAGAGATTCTGAAAAAGTGTTTTTCTTATAATATTTTGGGCTTCCTCTAAATATTATAGGTTCCTCTTTCTTTTCAATTAATGAGGAAGAATCTTTAATAGTTTTTATTATGAAAGGGAAAGTTGTACGATCAAATTTTTCAGTAGTACAATAACCTAATTTACTATTATAAATACCTCTAGCTAGTATTTTTCCACAAGTAGAAGAAGTATAGTTATCAATCTCACCTCTAAATAAAGAAATATCAAATTGAGTAGATTTTGTATACCAAATTTCACTTACTTCAATTCCACTTTCTTTAGCATCTTTATAAAATTTATTTATATTCATTAATGCTTCCTCCTCTTCCACCAACAGTAATTTCATCAACTCTAATTGTAGGTTGACCAACATCGACAGGAATTGATCCGCTACTTGCACCACAATTTCCTTGGCCAAATGCTAAATCATTACCAACCATATCTATATGTTTTAAAATCTCTGTTGCTTTTCCTACTAAAGTAGCACCTCTTACAGGTTCTAGGATTTTACCATCTTTAACAATATAAGCTTCACTACATCCAAAATTAAATTCACCAGTTGCAGGATTAACACTACCTCCACCAAAGCTGACAGCGTATAAACCTAACTTTGTGTTTTTAATAATTTCTTCAGGAGTATATTTGCCTGGAGCAATATAAGTATTAGACATTCTTGAAGTAGGAGTATATTTATAACTTTGTCTACGACATGCACCGTTTCCAGCCATATTCATTCTTCTACCTGTAAAATTATCTATTAAATAACCTTTTAATATACCATTTTCAATTAAAAGATTCTTGTTAGTTGGATTACCTTCATCATCAACTAAGTTACTTCCCCATTCGTTTGGAATAGTTCCGTTGTCATAAGCACTAACACAATCATTAGCTATTTTTTCGCCTAATTTATTACTAAATACGGATAAGCCTTTTCCAACACTAGAAGCTTCTAATTGGTGACCACAAGCTTCATGGAAAATAACACCACCCCAGCCATTTCCGATAATAACTGGATACTTACCACTTGGACATTCTTTAGCATTAAGCATTAAAATTAATTTTTCAGCGTGTTCTTTAGCAAATTCTTCAAGATTTAATGTCTTAGTAAAATATTCCCGACCACCTTGTGCGCCAGGTCCATCAAATCTAGTTTCAATTTTTCCGTTGTCGCTAGCAATTGAACTTATAATAATTCTTCCATATTCTCTAGAATTTTTTATTACTTTTTCATTACTATTATAAATTGTGACATTGTTTGTAATAATTAAAAACCCAGTGTTTACTTTGACAATTCTATTATTATAATTTTTAATTATTGCGTTAATTTTCTTTAATAAATTAACTATTTCTTCTTTATCTACTGAAACTAAAGAAGTACATTTTTTATGGAAATTTTTTGTAATAACCTTGCTAAATCCAGTTATTTTTTCTAATTCTTGTTTTGAATCAAAAGATGCTCTTAAATCGTAAGCTAATTTCTTTAATCCTTTTTCAGTGACATCATTTGTGTAACCATATACACATTTATAATTCTTTAATAATCTTAATCCGACGCCATTTACAACTGAAGTTCCTATACTATCAACTAATCCATTTTCAACCATTAAAGATTGTGTAAACGTATCTTCGTAATAGAGTTCAGCAAAATCACAGCCGGTTTCAATAGAAATATTTAAAATTTCTTTTGCTAACTTTTCGTTTAACATTTAACTACCTCCGTTAGTGATATTATAATCTTTTAATTTATTTTTAAAATAATATAATATTATAGATATGAAAGTTTTTTTATATTTTCAAGGACAAAACTTAATAAGAAAAAGCGGAATAGGACGAGCTTTATTATTACAAACAAAAGCATTAAAGAGTGCTAATGTGGATATTACGTTAGATATAAGAGATAATTTCGATATTGCTCACGTTAATACACTTTGGCCTAAATCACATAAAATAGAAAGATTTATAAAAAAACAAAATATACCTTTAATTGTTCATGGCCATTCGATATTTTCTGATATGAAAAATAGTTTTAGATTATGGCAAATATTATCTATATTTTCTAAAAATTCTATCAAAAAATGTTTTAAATATGCTGATGCAATTATTACACCTACTGAATATAGTAAAAAAGTTATTGAATCTTATAAATGTGTTAAATGTAAAGTTTATGCTGTTAGTAATGGCTTAGATTTAAAAGAATATCTACCTGATAAGGAAAAAGTTGAATTATTCAAAGCTTGTTTTAATATTAAAGAAAATAAAAAAGTAGTTGTTGGCATTGGAATCCCTTTTGGAAGAAAAGGAATTATAGAATTTTTTAGAATTGCAAAAGAATTCCCTGATGTAATGTTTATTTGGTTTGGTGATATGGCTAAAATTGCTTTACCACATAAGATCAATAAAGCAATAAGAAATAGACCACGTAACGTAATTATGCCTGGATATATAGATAATGATATTTTAAAAGGCGCATTACAATATGCATCTTGCTTCTTATTTCCAACCAAAGAAGAAACTGAGGGCATTGTAGTACTTGAAGCTTTAGCTAGCTATACACCAGTTTTAATAAGCAATATCCCTACATATAAAGATTGGCTAGAAGATGGCGTAAATTGTTATAAAGCTAATTCGATTATGGAATTTATTAATAAACTTAATTTTATATTAGAAAATGATAATTCTACTATTACTAAAAATGGTTATGAAGTAGTAAAAGAAAGACGAATTGAAGTAATTGGTCAGGAATTAAAAACTATTTATGAGGAAGTTTATAACGAACATAAAAAGGATAAGAAATAAAACTTGTCAATTAAGCAAACAATTTATATAATATGAATGCTTTCTTTGAATAAAGATTTAGTAATTCAAGGCGGAAGGAGTAAAAATATGAAAGAAGGAATACACCCAAATTATCACAAATGTAAAGTTACCTGCATTTCTTGTGGTAATACATTTGAAACAGAATCAACATTAGATGAAATCCGTGTTGATACATGTAGTAATTGTCATCCATTCTACACAGGCAAACAAAGATTTGCTCAAAATGATGGTCAAGTTGCTCGTTTCAATAAGAAATGGTCAAAATCCATTGAAAATAACAAAAAGAAATAAGAAAATAGAACCATCCAGTTTGGATGGTTTTTATTTATAAGGAGTATTTATGACAAAGAAAAGATTTTATATTACTACACCAATATATTATCCAAGTGGCAATGCACATATTGGGCACGCTTATTGCACAACTATGTGTGATATTTTTGCACGTTATAAACGTGAAAGACATTTTGAAGTATATTTTTTAACTGGTACAGATGAACACGGATTAAAAATTGAGAAAAATGCAAAAGCAGCAGGTAAATCTCCTAAAGAATATGTTGATGAAATTGTCGCTAAATTTAAAACATTATGGGATGTAATGCAAATCTCTAATGATGATTTTATTAGAACAACAGATGAAAGACATATTCATGTAGTTCAAAGTGTTTTCTCCGATTTTATTAAAAATGATGATGTATATTTAGGACAATATGAAGGCTGGTATTGTACTCCTTGTGAATCTTTTTGGACTGATACTCAGGTAGGTGAAGAACACTTGTGTCCTGATTGTGGTAGACCTGTACAAAAAGAAATTGAAGCATGTTATTTTTTCAAAACTAAAAAATATCTTCCAGAATTGCAGACTTTTTTTGATAAAGAAGGTAGTATTTATCCAGTAAGTAGAAAGCATGAAATGGAAAATAATTTCATTAAACCAGGGTTAGAAGATCTTTGTGTTAGTAGAACTTCATTCTCTTGGGGTGTCCCAATTTTAGAAAATGAAAAGCATGTTGCTTACGTTTGGCTTGATGCCTTATTTAATTATTTAAGTGCTTTAGGCTATAGAAGTGATGATGAAACTTTATATAAGAAATTCTGGGAAGATGAAGAAAGTGAAATTATTCATGTTATTGGTGCTGATATCACTAGATTCCATACAATTTATTGGCCAGAATTTTTAAGCGCTTTAAAATTAAGATTACCAGATAAAGTATTTGTTCACGGTTTATTAATGATGAAAGATGGCAAAATGTCTAAATCTAAAGGAAATGTTGTTTCCCCATTCCCATTAATAGAAAAATATGGTGTAGATGCATTAAGATATTATTTTGCTAGAGAAATAATTTTCGGACAAGATGGACAATTTACCCCAGAACAATTTATTGAAAGAATTAATATGGATTTAGCTAATAATTATGGAAATTTAGTTAGCCGTACTTTGTCAATGATAATTAAATATTTTGATGGAATTATTCCTGAATATAAAGAAGGAATAAATGCTAACGATAAAATTTTAGAAGATTTAGCTAGAGAAACTAAAGTATCTTTTGAAAATAAAATGGATGATCTTTATATTACAGAAGCTTATATCGATGTAATGAATTTATTAAATGTTGCTAATAAATATATTGAAGATAATGCACCTTGGGCATTAGCTAAAGATGAAACTAAAATTGAAAATTTAAAATCAGTCATGGCTCACTTGGCTTATGTGATTTCCATTTCAACAGCTATGTTAAAACCAATATTAGTTACTAAAGCTGATAAAGTATTTGATTATCTTTCTTTAAATGAAAATGAAAGAGATTATAATAATGTATTTGATACTAAAGTTTTAGCAAATAAAAAAGTATCTAAAGGCGAAGTTTTGTTCCCTAGACTTAATAGCGATGATGTAGAGTTTGTTAAGAGTTTAATGGTGAATAAATAAAAAATAGTTAAGTTTTGCTGTGATTTTAATGAAAACAAAGAGTTGTTTACTCTTTGTTTTTTGTTACTTCTTTATTTTGCTTATATTTTTTATAAATATATTTTACTAATATTATAGTTGCAAAAACGATTAAAGAAATAACAACAGTAAAGGCATAACCTAATGTATCAATACCAATATCAGTCCAAGTACATGCTCTACCTGGAGTATATTTTTGAATTAATTCACTAAATCCAGCTAAACTAAAACCTAAAACCATACTAACTAAAGAAGCGTATATTCTAAATAAATTATTTTTAAATGCCAAACAAACAAAGATTAAACCAACTAAAGCAGTACAAGCAAATAATCCAAAATGGCCTAACGATTTTCTTATAATGAGTGAAAGTTCATGAAAAGTAAAACGATGATTTCTTGTTACGTTGAAATGAATTATTTGACTATAAGTGTTGTTTCCTTTAGTGTCTCCATAAGTAATTTGTATAATATCATTACCAACATTACTAGTTGTAATTCTTCCAGATTTGTCAATGGTAATGCTATGCTTTTTATTTTCTTTACTAGTATCTAAATGCTTAAAACTTAAAGTAGTGGAGGTAGCTTCTTTTAATGGTTTTATATAAATTTGATAAGAAATGCCATATTCTAAAGATACATCATAATAATCAATGGTTTTATTATCATCTTTATATATTTCTTTTATAGATAATGGTTTAAATTTATCAGTATCTAAAATAAATGGAGAAACTGTATCAATTATAGTCATAGATTTACTAATTGAAATTGATTCATCATCTAAAGAAGTAACTGTAATAGTAATTTTCCCAACACTATTTGCCATAGCTAAACCAGTTTCTGGATCAATTGTTAAAATATTATCATTACTAGATTTATAAGATACAATTTTATTAGTAGCATCATCATTAAAAATAGGTTTTATATAAAATTGAGTATATAAAGGAACTTTAGTATATTCTTTATTAATAGAATTATATTCATTAATAATAGACACAGTTTCATAACTAAAATTAAATACTTTAGAATCAATAGGAATATAAGTAACTACAACATTAACTGAATCTATTGCTAATAAATGAGTTACATCAATATTATTATATTTAAGAGCAAAATCTATAATAGCCATATCTTTACTACTATCTTGCTTTAATCCTTGAATAGTATGAGTACTATCTACAAAGATTATGTTATTTTCATATTTTTTATCATAAGACCAACTAATATCTGAATATAAAGGAATTGTAATAGTAGAATTATCACTAAATTTAGTAACAAATGATGTTTTAGAATCAAATACAATCTTTTGATCTTTACCTAATGATAAATTATTAGATGTAATTTCAACTCCATTAGCTAATAATGCTCCTTTATTAGGAGTATTATTAGCAACTAAATAATATTTTTTAATAGGTAAATCAGTGGCTAATACTGATTTTAAAGTTAAAGTAGCTTTACCTACTTTATTAAATTTTAATCCTATATGATTACCTATTTCATCATCAATAAAACTAGCAACTCCATCATTATCAATTAAATCTATAATTAATTGGCTATTTATTAAACTAGATTTAATATTACTAGGAGTAGAAGAATTAACTGAAATAGAAGTAGATAATATATTTTTATATTTATTATCATCTTCTATAAAGAAATTAGTAGTACTATTTTCTTTAAACTTAATAAAATTAAAATCAGTTATTTTACTATTTTCATCTTTATAATTAGAATAATTAAAATTAAAGTCTATATATTCATCAATAATATCTTTATTTGATATATATCTTATATATCCTTTAGGTGGTAAATCATTACTAATAGGAGTTAAAGATATAGAATTATAAGAAGAACTCAATTTAAAATATGTATTAATTTCATATTTTAAATTATTAGAAGTATATATTTCCCATTTATAATTATTGATATTATAATTCGTTGTACTTACTTTAAACGGAATATTAATTTTTAAAATATCTTTATATAAACTAACTTCACTTCCATAGGACATAAAATGTGTATATTTTAATTCTTTAGTATTTGTATTGACATTTCCAATATCAGATTTATGTAATAATAAAAGTTTAGAAACGGTAATAGAAGTAGTCTTTTTAAAGGATTCATCTAACTCTTCATAATGAACACTTAAAGGTATTTTATAATTATTTAATGTTTTAATTTCTTTTATTTTATAATTATTTAAAATCACTAAAAAAGAAAAATTCCCTTTAGAAGTCAACTTTTTTTGTGAAATTTGAATATAATCATTAGTATCTAAAATTGATATATTTAATTTATTAATATCAAAATCTGCTGAAGAATCAGTATAAGTTCCAGTAACAGTTAATGATTTATTTCTTTCATTTAAAATTTTATTATTATCTTTTACATTGATACTTTTAATATAATATTTAGTCTCAATAGGTTTATTAACTTCAACTTCAAAAGATTCACAAATAGAAGGAGAATCTTCACTAGAAACTAATATAGTAGCTTTACCTGGGCCTTTAGCTAATAATGTACTATTAGATATAGCAACAACATTATTATCGCTACTATGATAAGTTAAATTCTTATTAGTAGCATTAATTGGTAAAACATTAGTAGTAATATCAAAACTATCTCCAATATTTAAAGGATAAGTAGGTTTAGAAGTAATTTCTATTGATTCAACAGGAATATTATTAACAAAAAACTCAAATTCTTGAACTAAAGACTGCTTTCTATTACTAGTAACTGTTAATTTAGTATAACCTTTCTTTTCAAAAGAAATAGTATGAGTAGCTTCACTAACTTTTAAAATAGAAGGATCTAATATAGACCAAGTTAATTCCTTAAAACTAGTATCACTAGGAGTATAATCTATTGTATAAGTAAGATCATCTCCAACAAAATAAGTATTATTACTATTAGGATTATTAAAAGAAATATTAAAATTAGTTATTTCTTTTATAGTTTTATTATCATGACTTTTATCAATAGCATCTTGAATTTGATCAGTAACAGAATTTGATTGATTAGCGCTATTTTTTCCATCAATTCCACTTTCAATAAGTATAGTTAAAGCACATATTATATAAGCACCTAAAGAACCCCATTTAAATATATTTTTTACTACACCTTTACGCATGAAATAATTATATCACGACATTAAAAAAGTAAATATATTATTGTGTCAATTAAATTATCGTATATAATATCTAAACAGGTGAAAAAAATGAAAAGAATATTAGTATTATTAGATAAATCTATTTATCAAGATATTAAGCCATTAATAATTAAATTTGGCGAAGTTTTATTATCTAATGATTATTATATCGAAAGTTTAATGTTTGATGAAAAAGATGTAAATTTATATAAAAATTTTATAGGTAAAGATATTGTAGTAATCTTTACTAGTAACCGTAGTTTTGAAAATCTATTCTTATTTAATAGAGATTTCTTTATTAAAATACCTAAATTTATAGTAATTCAATGTGGTAGTAGTGCTATTTCCTTAGACTACAAAGCAAATAGATTATTATTTAAGAAAATAATTCATAAATATAAAATCAATGAATACGAGGAATTTGTATTAGGTAACATCAATAGTGTAGATAGTTTAAATCCTACTTATTTTGATGCTATTGAAACAATAGGAAAGATTATTAATGAAGGTTAAAAATCAACTTAATAAAGAAATTGTCCGTGTTAAATGTGTAGATTTTACATTTGATGGACAAGGATTAGCTAAATATAATAATCGAACTATATTCGTTCCTTCTTTGTTAATAGATGAAGAAGCAGATGTCGAGGTTTTATATAGAAAAAAAGACTATGATGTAGGTCATATTATTAAACTTACTAAAATTAGTAAATATCGTATTAGTCCTAAATGTAAATGTGCTACTAGTTGTGGTGGATGCTCTTTTCAAAATCTAGATTATCAAAAAGAATTAGAATATAAAAAATTAATCGCAACTAATACTATTAATAAAATAGCTAAATTAAATTTTAAAGATATTCCAATTCATGGAATGAATGAACCTTATTATTATCGTAATAAAATTCAAATTCCTTTTGGATATGATAAACAACATCGATTAGTTTATGGTTTTTATAAATTTAAAAGTCACGATATCGTTCCTATAAAAGAATGTGTAATAGAAGATGATTGTCACGTTAAGATATTAGAAAATATTTCTAGATTAATGAAAGAATTACATATCACTGCATATGATGAAGATAAATTAACTGGTGATATTAGACATGTATTAATTAGAGTTGGTAAAGTTTCTAAAGAAATTATGGTTACTTTAGTAGTTACTAATAATAAATTTAAAAACAAGAATACATTTTCTAAAGCATTAATAAAAGCATGTCCTAATATAACTACTTTATTATTAAATATAAATAGTCGTAAAACTAATGTAATACTTGGAGAAAAAGAAGAAGTATTATATGGGAAAGGATATATTGAAGACTACTTATTAGGAGTAAAATTTAGAATTTCTTCTAAATCTTTTTATCAAGTAAATCATGATCAATGTGAAGTATTATATAAGCTAGCTTTTGAAAAAGCTAACTTAACAAAAGATGATACTGTACTTGATGCATATTGTGGAATTGGAACAATTGGGCTCACTTCTGCAGGGTTTTTGAAAAAAATAGTAGGAGTTGAGATAGTTAGTGATGCTATAAAAGATGCTAAACTTAATGCTAAAATTAATAATATTACTAATGCATTTTATTATTGTATGGATGCTAGCGAATATATGTTTAAAGAAAAATTTGATTGTGTATTTGTAGATCCACCTCGAAAAGGATTAGATGATAAATTTATTCAATCATTAATAAAATCTTCACCTAAAAAGATTGTTTATATATCATGCGATGTAGGAACATTAGCTAGAGATTTATCAATATTAAAAGAATATTACAATATAAATTCTATAGACTTTGTTGATATGTTTCCTAGAACATATCATGTGGAGACAGTAGTATCTTTATCACTTAAAAAAGTAAACTTAAAATAATTTTACAACGGTGTTGATAAAGTCGATTTTTGAATAATTTTAATTTATATTAATATTAAAAATAAAATGTTATGTTAACTTTGCCAAGTTTGTCTTAAAAAGCATATTAGTAGGAGGCTTTATGGGATATCAAAAACTATCAATCAAAGATGCTGTAAATTATATAAGTAATGGACGTATGTTCTTACCAGAAATTCAAAGACAATTTGTCTGGAAAGAAGGACAAATTGAGAATTTGTTTGATTCTATTCTTTTAGGATATCCAATTGGAGCATTATTATTTTGGAAAACAACAAAAAAAGTTCTTAATGATGAAGATGACGCATTAAATCTTTATGAGTTCATAAAAAATTATCATGAAAGAGATAATCATGACAATGTGAAGACATCTCTTCCAATTACTACCGACTATGAAAACTATTATATTGTTTTAGATGGTCAACAAAGACTCTCGTCTTTATATATAGCTATCAAAGGAAGCTTTGCAAGAAAAATCCCTAGATGCTGGTGGAATAATGATGAATCATTTCCTAAAAAAGAGTTATATATGAATCTTCACTGCAAATTAACAAATAAGATTATTGATGACGACAATAGTAAGAGATTTAAATTTCTTACGGATGCTGAAGCAAAAGCAGAGTCTAAAAAGCGGTTTAAAGTTAAGGATCTCTTTAGATTTGAAAATGAATTTAAAATTTCTGCTTATATAATTAAAAATTGTGATGAAGATGAAAATGCAGGTAATAATTTAATTAAACTATATAAAATATTGAATAGCGAAGAAAATAGCCCTCTTAGTTTTTATGAAATTGATGAAGCAGATTATGATGATGTTTTGAATATATTTGTTAGAGTTAATTCATCCGGAACTCCTCTATCTAAAACAGATTTATTATTCTCAACCATAGTTTCCTCATGGAAAGGTGGAAAAGATGAAATCGTATCTCTTATTAACAGCATTAATAATAAAGGTGAGAAATTCAGTTTTAATACAGACTTTATTATGAGAGCTTGTTTAACATTAACAGATTCTCCGATAAATCTTAAAATTAATTCATTCAAGAAAGCCAATGTAGATAAAGTTTCCAATAATCGGAGCAAAATTAAACAAGCATTATTAGACACAGTAACTTTCTTAACTAAAGCAGGTTTTAGTGATCAATCTATAACATCTTATAACGCTTTAATGCCAATAATTTATTATTTATATAGAGGTGGTGAACTTAATACTATAAATATGAGTAATTTCAAACGTTATTTTATTATTGCTCAAGTAAAGAATTTATTTGGTGTTGCTAGTAATACAGCCATTACCGAAACAAGGAAAGCAGTACAAGCAATAACTAATTATAAGAAAACTCCTTTTACCCTAGATTTATTTAAGGATGTCAAATTAACTGGCGATTTAAACTTTAAAGTTACACAAGATACAATAGATAGATGTTTTGAATATGAAAAGGGCTCTTATACATTTATGATTCTATCGCTTTTATACCCAGAAATTAAACTAGAAGCAATGTCCTTCCATCAAGATCATGTCCACCCTTATACTGGTTTCGATAATAAGAAGATAAAAGCATTGAATTTGGATAAAGATACTATTGCTAAATGGCAGTCTATGAGAAACAAACTTCCTAATCTTGAACTTTTGCAAGGATCTGAAAATGAATCAAAAAATGCAATGCAATTAAAGGAACGGTTAGCTAAAGGAAACAAAGTAAAGTTTATGCCTGATGGAATATCTACAGAATTTAAGGATTTTGAGAAGTTTTATGAGGAAAGAGAAAAAATAATGAAAAATGAATTGTCATCTATACTTGGTGTAGTTGAGAATAATATTAAATCTGAATAATAGTGATGAACATGATACTATCTAGTTGATTTTTAACGAAATAAATATATTTTTACCAATTGGTTAAATATAGAAACCTCAATTACTAATTTCATTAATTGACATTTTTTGAAAACTTATGGATGCATGTGCATATTTGATGTGCTAGAATCCTGAGTTGGACAGTTTGTAATTGAAAAAGTTGTATTTTATTGTATTTTTTCTAACACTTTTTCGAAATTTTTAGGTAAATAAGTTTTCTTATCTAAGCCTAAATTAAATATTGATTCTAATTCTTCTAAAAGTGCTGAACCTGTATATAAACT
>CAKPNG010000038.1 GCA_934168325.1 uncultured Bacilli bacterium | reverse complement strand
GAAATTAATGAATTTTTAAACTCGCAAATTTCATTTAAAAGTACTACAAATTAGTTTTATTTTCTAAAGACAGGTATCTAATAAAAATGTAAATATTTTCATATTTTTTTCAATATAAAAACTTAATTTATTAATATTCATATTAATTTTAATTAAATTTAATCTATTTTATTAAAAAATGAAATATTTTATGAAAAATTTTCATTTATACTAATAAATTGGATACGGAACTCTTTTTAAACGATCACTTGGTATATTTCTTCTACCTTCTTTAGCTTGTTCTTTATAATCAAGCATAACTAAATCTCCAGTGTAACCGCATGTCATGTTGTTTACAAAACTTGTACCAACTCCATACATCGAAACAGGTACTCCTTCTTTAGTCCAAGCATCGATTTTTTCTTTATTAAATGAACTAGAAACTACAATACCAACATAGTCAAAGCCTTCATCATCAAGAGCTTTTCTTAAAGCACAAATGAGTTCTTTACAAACACCATGTGGATCAAAGCCCGAAGTATCTTTATCATCAAAATAGTGATCAATTAGAGCTTTAGAAGTGTCAACTCTAACTGCTTTTAAATCGTGTTTAAAGGTTCTAGCAACCGCTAAACTTTCTCTAATAACATTATTATGATAATCAACGAGTGCAGTAATTTGTTGATCTTTAAAAGTATTATGATAAATAGTACAAGCTTTAACTAAATCTCCATCACAAATTTCTATAAGAGCATGAGGCATAGTTCCCATACCTTTTCCGCCCCACCATAATCCTTGTGCGTCAGTAGAAACTTTAGAAATTCCTGCGACATAGGTGGCATATCCATCGCCAATTTGTGTATGATAATCATCTTGTCTATCAGCCATTGAAAATACTGGAGTTCCTCTACTTGCTAAAAGAACTTCATACACATTAGTAGCTACACTTGTTCTACGAGATAAAATTCCATCGATCATAGATTCTAAGAATCCAAAATCTTCATATTTTCCAGTGATTTTTAATACTGGTTCATTAGCATTAATTAAATCTCCATCATTAAGAGCTTCAATAATGAGATTTTCAGGATTATAAGCAAATGTGTGAATTAAGGCAATAGCTTCATCAATTCCACATGCCATACTATGATTTCTTCTTTGAAAAAATTGCATGGTAACAACATGGTTTGGAACATTTTCAATAACAACTTTCCTAGTTTTTAAAAAATAATTTGCGGCGTAAAATCCTTCTCTAAGTCTTTCATCAAAACAAAAAGTTTTATTTGTTAATCTTGATATAATTCCTTTTTCTTTAAGTTTAATTTCTAATTCTTCCATCTTTATTTACTCCAAAAATCTTCCCCAATGTTATAAGAATCATTAATTTCTAATAATCCTCGAGTATTTTCATATCCTGGTAAATTTAACTCTCTACCACTGCATAGCATACCATAGCTTTCAATCCCAAGCAATTTACTTGGTATTATTTGTTGACCATTTGGCATAAACGCATATGGCTTAGCACAAACTACTTTCATATCAAGTTTTGCATTATGTGCCCCGCATACAATTTGTAATGGCTTTTCTTCTCCAATATCAACAAGACAAATGTGTAAATGTTCACTATCAGGATGTTCTTCAAAACTTATAATTTTTCCAATAACAAATCCGCTATCTTTTTGTAATTCTAAAATAGGTAAATTGTTATTTTTTAAAATGTAATTAATAATTCCGATTAATTCTTTATTACAATTTGGTAAAAATCCGTGAGCCTTAATTTTAAAAACTTCAGAAATATTAAAAATATTATATCCAATTATCTCGTTATTTTTATATAAAACCACGCAGTTCTCAACTTTTTTTACAAAATCTGGATTATCATTGCTATTAAAAATAACAAATAAGATATCGCCTAATTTTTCTTTATTATAATACAATCCGTAGTTCATATTATTCACTTAATCCTTCTATTTTTTCATTACTTAGATTTTTAATTAAATATAATATAGAATTTCTTGCATCTATATAATCACTAATTCTCATAATGGTAGAACATGTATGAATTGATCTAGCACAAATACAATGTGTTAAAGTTAAAATACCATCTAAATTTTTATGAATGATACCAGCATCAGTTCCACCAGGACTATCAAAATATTGATAATTAGAATTAGTTTGCTTACAAGATTCGATTTGTAAATCTAATAATTTTTTATTAGCGATAAATGAACGATCAAAATGTCTAATTAAAACACCTTTGCCTAAAATTCCTAATTGTCCATTGCTTCCTAAAGAATCTCTAGCAGGTGAGCAATCTAAAACAATTGCTAAATCTGGTTTAATCATAGTACTAGCTGTACCAGCACCTCTACATCCAACTTCTTCTTGCACTGTACCACCAACATATAAGTCAAAAGGTAAATCAACATCTTTTAATTCATTTAATATAACAAGTCCTAAAATTATTCCGTATCTATCATCAATTGCTTTACTTATAATCGATTTTTTATCATATGTATATTCAAAGTCGCCTTTGCAAATTATTGGGCATCCTATTTCAACATTTGCTTTTTTAGCATCTTCTAAAGAACTAAAGCCAAAATCAAATAATAAATTATCTGCACTTACTTGCCCATTTGATGATCCAAGTAAATGTGGAGGGGTTGTATCAATAGCACCAACAAGTTTTTCATTATTTTTATTAAGTAAAATAACCCTTTGAGCTTGTAAACTATTATAATTAAATCCACCAACAGGTATAGGTTTAATCATACCATTACTTAATATATTTCCTACATAAAAACCAACTTCATCCATATGTGCGCAAATCATAACTTTTTTTGCATTTGGATTATTAGATTTTTTTATAGCAAAAATAGATCCTAACCCATCTTTTATAGTTTCTAAATCCATTTTTTTAAATTCTTCTTTTAAATACTCTCTAACTTCCTCTTCAGCACCACTTGGTCCAAAAAGTTGAGTTACTTCTTTAAAATATTTTTCTTCTAACTTATTTAGCACAACTAAATCCTCCCTTACTTTTTTACATATAAATCTTTTTATATTAATTCCTTTATTTAAAAATCTGTTTTCATATTCTGTTAATGAATCGAATTTGTCATCTTCTTCGTAATCCAAATTGTTATAAATAATTTCATAACCGAATTTTTTCGCTTGTTCATATGAAAAATTATAAAAATCAGTATTATCGCTTTTAAAATATATATTATGATTAAGCTTCAAAATTTTATTATACGCAACAAAGAAATCATCAGAAGTTAATCTTCTTTTAGTATGTCTTTTCTTTGGCCATGGATCACTAAAATTTAAAAAGATTCCATCGAAAAATAATGGTTTAATAACTTCGACCATTTTATAAAAATCCATAGCTAAAAGTTTAACATTTGTTAAATTTGATTCGTCAATCTTCTTTAAACAATAGCCAGCAATAGTTTTATTTAATTCAACAACTATAAAATTTTTATCTAAATTTTTTAATGCTAATTGGATGATAAAATTTCCTTTACCAGGACCAATTTCCAAATAAAACTCTTTGTCCTCATTCAAAAAACTATTATTTTTATCAGAAAAGTCTGCTAAAGTTAACTGATTTTTAAAGTTCTGATCAATATAATCTACAGAAGCTTGATTGTATTTTACTCTCATTTTAAATTCCCTAACCCATAAATTGCATGAGCATATAAACTCATAGAGTCATAAAAATCACTTAAATCTATTTTTTCATTAGCATCATGAATATTGTCAACTTTACCTGGGAAATGGCTACCAAATGCAACAGTATTTTTTGCTTCTTTTGCATAAGTTCCACCGCCAATAGTAGCTGGCTTATTTATAATATCGCCAGTTTCACAAACATAAACATCAGCTAATAATTTTATGAATGGAGTATTTAAATCATAATATAAACAACTTGATTCGCTTAATACTGTTATAGGTAATCTAGAATCTTTTCTTAAAGAATCAATTACATTTTCTGGATTAACATTTTCTGGATATCTAAAGTTAATAGTCATGGAGAATAATGAGCCATCATAAGAAATTAAACCAACATTATATGTAGTTTCACCCATTTCTTTACTAGAATAATATTGATTTAAAGACTTTCCATTAGGTTCTTTATAATCTTTTGCTATTTCTTTTAAGAAACTAATATCATAAACGTCGCCTAATACTTTTAAAGCAATAATTCCGCTATTAATTCCTAAGTAAGGCAATGAACCATGGGCACTTTTACCTATGAATTCAATTGTTAATTTAGAATCATCTTTAGATAAAATCTTATATTTTATATTGTTGTTAATATTTAAATAATCTAATAATTTTTGATAATCAGTTAATGTTACAATAGCACTATTGATGACACAATTTGAAGCAACACCAGCATGTATTGATTCAATTGGACCTAAAAATATTTTTCCTTCTTCTTTATAATTAGTAATTCCTTTTTCGCCATAAATTAATGGAAAATCTCCATCTGGAGTAAATCCATAAGTAGGATCTTCTTTTTTTAATGTTTTAAAATAATATTCTAAACAACTAGAGCCTCTTTCTTCATCACCGCCAAAAACTAGTTTTACGCGATAATTTTTAACTAAATCATTATCCTTTAAAGCTTTTAAAGCATAATAAGCACTGACTCCAGGGCCTTTATCATCACTAGTTCCACGACCATACATCTTTCCATCAGAAATTACAGCATCAAAAGGTGGAAAATTCCAATTTCCTGTAACAGGCACTACATCTAAATGAGCAAAAATTCCAATTAATATATCGCCTTCACCATAGCTTATTTCAAGACATCTATTATCACAAGTATCTATGCTAAAGCCATCTTTTAAAGCAATGTCTTTCATATAGTTCATAGCATTTTTAACGCCTTGACCATAAGGAGCATCACTTGAAATTGTTTTTTCATCATAAATACTATTAATTTGTATCAAACCTTTTAAAGTATTTAGTGCTTCAGTTTTATAATTTTCAACTAAGTTTTTAAAATCTATCATAACTACCTCACAAAACATTAAAATTATATCATTTATTAATAAATATTCATTAAATATAGTAACTTATTTTTATAAATAAAAATAATAAGTCCATAATTACTTATACAAAATAGAATAAAATAATTAATTTGATTTTAAAATTTATTTAATTAAGCCTACTCTTTTATAAATATAATCAACATTTCTTAAAAAATATTGTTCATCAAATAATTTATCAATATCAGTATCGCTAATATAATTTCTTATAAAAGAGCTTGATTTTAGACACTTTTTAAAATTATTATCAGGTTTTTCAAAAACTTCATTTGCTATTTTTTGAATATTATCGTAAGCTTCTTCTCGACTTACGCCAATAGAAACTAAATATGTTAAAATTCTTTCACTAAAAACTACACCCTTGGTAAGATAAATATTTTCATGAATTTTATCTTTATTAACTATTAAGTTGGACATAGTTTTATTCATTCTTCTTATAATATAGGTAGTTAATGTTATAGTATCAGGAAAAATAATTCTTTCATTCGATGAATGCGAAATATCTCTTTCGTGATATAAAGCTATATTGTCATAACTTGAAAAAGCATAACCTCTAATAAGTCTAGCTAAACCACACATATTTTCGAATGAAATAGGGTTATGCTTATGTGGCATTGCACTACTACCTTTTTGATTCTTAGAAAAATATTCGCACGCTTCATTAATTTCATTACGACTAAGATTGCGAAATTCAATTGAAACATTTTCAATATGAGTAGCAATTAAAGCTAAAGCATTTAAGTAATTTGTATGATTATCTCTAGCAATAACTTGTGTAGCAATTTTAGGATTATTTAAATTAAATTTATGAGCAACAAATTTTTCAACTGAGGTATTTGCAAATGCAAAATTTCCAACAGCACCCTCTAATTTAATAAGACATAATTCGTTTGTAGCAGAAATTAATCTTTTTTTATTTCTCGCTAATTCATCAAAAAACCTTGCAAATCTCAACCCAAATGATGAAATTTCAGCATGCATACCATGAGTTCTTGCAATGCATGGTAAATCTTTATATTCTAATGCTTTTGATTTATAAACTTCTAAAAGACTGTCTATTTCTTTAATCAATATATCAGTAGCTTTCTTATAAATAATAGACATTGCACTATCAACAACATCTGTAGAAGTTAATCCATAATGAAACCATCTTTTTTCTTCACCTAAATTCTCATCAATTGATCTCGTGAAAGCAATTACATCATGTTTAGTACTTAGTTCTAATTCATTAATTCTATTTACATCTACCTTAGCTTTTTTCGCTATTTTATCAAAATCATCTTTTGGAACTATATTCAAATCAACTAAAGCTTCTAAATTAGCTAATTCAATATCTAAAAAAGTTTTATAGCGATTTTCTAAACTAAATAATTCAGAAATTTCTTTAATATCGTATCTATCAATCATTTTCTTTACCACTTATTTTTTCATAATTTGAAACTAGAATAGTAGCATCCTTATTAAAAGAAATAAAACCCTCATCAATCTTAATTTTAATACGATTAGTATCTTGAACAATTTCAATAATTGAAGGATTCAAAATAGAGACCAATGGATCACGATTAGCCATAATACCAATTTTCCCATTTGGAGTCTTAATATTTAATAATAAAGCCTTGTATTCTAGTTTTTCTAAAGACTTTGAAATAATTGTTACATTAAATAATTTACTCATTTTCTAAACTCTTAGCTTTTTCAATAACATCCTCAATCGTGCCAGCATACAAGAAAGCATTTTCAGGGATATTATCGTAATCTCCACTTAAAATGGCTTTAAAACTTCTGATTGTATCATCAATTTTAACATAAGCACCTTTATAACCACTATATTGTTCAGCAACATGGAATGGTTGAGATAAGAAATTTCTAATTCTTCTCGCTCTAGCAACAATTTTTTTATCATCATCACTTAATTCTTCAATACCTAAAATAGCGATAATATCTTGAAGTTCTTTATAACGTTGTAAAATTTCAATAACTGCACTAGCTACATCATAATGTTCTTGTCCAACAATTTTTGGATCTAATATATTGCTGCTAGATTCTAAAGGATCAACAGCAGGATATATTCCTAAACTTGCTAAATTTCTATCAAGAACAGTTTTAGCATCAAGATGAGAGAAAGTGGTAGCAGGAGCTGGATCAGTTAAATCATCAGCAGGTACATAAACTGCTTGAATAGAAGTGATAGCTCCATCTTTTGTTGATGTAATTCTTTCTTGAAGTTGTCCCATTTCAGTTGCCAATGTAGGTTGATAACCAACAGCGCTTGGCATTCTTCCAATTAAAGCACTAACTTCACTACCAGCTTGAGTAAATCTAAAAATATTGTCAATAAAGAATAAAACATCTAAATGCATTTGGTCTCTAAAATATTCAGCCATTGTTAAAGCACTTAAAGCTACTCTCATTCTAGCTCCTGGAGGTTCATTCATTTGTCCATAAACTAAAGCAGTTTTATTTAAGACACCAGTTGCTTTCATTTCATTATATAAGTCGTTTCCTTCACGGCTTCTTTCTCCAACGCCAGCAAATACAGAAATACCGTGTTGAATAGATGCAATATTATTAATTAATTCTTGAATTAAAACAGTTTTGCCAACACCAGCACCACCAAATAATCCAACTTTCCCGCCGCGAACATATGGACAGAGTAAATCAATAACTTTAATTCCAGTTTCTAATATTTCTTGATGTGTTGTTTGATCTTCAAACGAAGGTGGTTGACGATGTATTGGCATCTTTTTAGCAGAATCAATATCATGAGTACTTCCACCATCAATACATTTACCTAAAACATTAAATACTCTTCCTAAAGTAATTTCACCAACAGGCACACAAATAGGAGCTCCAGTATTATAAGCTTTCATTCCTCTTACTAAGCCTTCAGTAGGTCCCATAGCAACGCATCTTGCTGTGTCATCACCAACATATAATTCAATTTCTAAAATAAGTTCACCATTATTTGGTAAAGGAACTCTTAATGCTGTTAATAAATTAGGCAATTTTTGATCTTCAAAGCGAACATCTACAATAGGTCCAACAGCTTGTACTATAATTCCATAATTTTTCTTTTCCATATCCTATCTCCTAACTATTTTTTATCGCATTAGCACTATTAACAACCTCAGTAATCTCGTTTGTAATAAGTGTTTGTCTTTCTTTGTTATATTCGAGTTTTAAACTTTCAATTAAGTCTTTCGCTGATTTATCAGCATTATCCATCATATTTCTACGTATTGTTTGCTCTGATAAACATGCTTCATAGAAAATAGTTTTTAAATAATTTCCTAAATAAAAAGGTATAAATTTCTCAATAAAAACTTCTCGACTTGGTATATATTCAGGCTCGTAACTATTTAAGCTTTCTTTAAAATTAATTTCTAATGGTAATAATTTCTTACTAATTGGTAAAGATACTAAACTATTAACATATCTTTGATATACGACATGAATTGAATTATATTTATCACTATCATATTTATTAACAATAAAATTAACTAAATTATCAAAGTCAGATGTTTCTAAATTATTTGCAACATTTACAAAATCAGTATATGCCTTAATATTATTGTCATTATTAAATAAAGAGACTGCTTTTCTTCCTATTAAAATAACTTCATCACCTTCTTTATAAATAGATTGAAAATATTTATAAAGGAGTTGATTATATCCACCACATAACCCAAGGTTTGACATTATTACAATATATAATTTCTTATTTTCTTTCTTATTTTCTTTTAATAATTTGCTATTAAAACTTTTAATAACATCGCTTTTTGAAAGAAAAACCGCGTTATTCAGGATTATTTTTTGAGTTTCTAAAGTATTCTTTTTTTCATTAAAAATATTAAGAAGTTTTCTTACTTTGACACTTGAAACTAATTGCATTGTCGAAGTAATCTTCTTAGTTGCCTCAATACTATTAATACGTTTTTTTACACTTTCTAATGTTTGACTCATTAATTAATAGCCTTTCTTTCGTTTCTAAAAGTTGTAATAATTGTTCTTAAATTATCACGATCTGGTTTTTTAATATCATGTGTAATCTTTATTTTTTCTAAAATATCATTATGAAAATCTTTAACATATTTATATAAATCTGTTAAAAATTGATTAACTTCATTTGGTTTTAAATCGTTTAAAAAATTATATTTAACACAGAAAAATTGAAGAACTTGTTCATCAACTTGAAGAGGTTTATATTGCTCTTGTTTTAAAACAGCAATCAAATTTTCACCATAACGAAGTGTTTTTCTTGTAGCTTCATCAATATCACTACCAAATTGAGAAAAAGATTTTAATTCGTTATAGTTTGCAATAATCATCTTTAAAGAACTAGTAACTTTTTTCATTGCTCTAAATTGAGCGTTACTTCCGACACGAGAAACACTTAATCCTGTATCAACCGCAGGTCTAATCCCACTATTAAATAATGATGTTGATAAGAATATCTGACCATCAGTAATTGAAATAATATTTGTAGGAATATATGCACTAATATCACCAGCTAAAGTCTCAACTATTGGTAATGCAGTGATACTTCCACCACCTAAAGCACTATTAAGCTTTGCACATCTTTCAAGTAATCTTGAATGTAGATAGAAAATATCACCTGGGAAAGCTTCACGTCCTGGATTTCTCTTTAATAATAAAGATAAACTTCTATAAGAAATAGCATGTTTATATAAATCATCAAAAATTATAAGAACATCTTTTCCTTGATACATCCAGTATTCTGCCATAGCTGTTCCGCTAAATGGAGAAATATATAATAAAGGTGCAGGTTCACTAATTGAAGCATCAATTATTACTGTATAATCCATACATCCATATTGATTAAGTCTTTGAGCAATTTGTGCTACACTACTATTTTTCTGTCCAATAGCTACATAAATACAAATAACATTTTTTCCTTTTTGATTAATAATTGTATCAATAGCAATTGCAGTTTTTCCTGTTTGACGATCGCCAATAATTAATTCACGTTGTCCCTTACCAATAGGTATCATCGAATCAATAACCTTTATACCTGTTTCTAATGGGGAATTAACGCTTTGGCGATCCATAATAGAAGGTGCATTTCTTTCAATAGGTCTAGTTTCTATAGTATTAATAGGACCTTTGCCATCAATTGGTTGTCCTAAAGCATTTACAACCCTACCTAATAAGGCATCTCCAACTGGAACTTCAATAACTTGTCCAGTTCTTTTGACTATATCGCCTTCTTTTATTTCTAAATCACTTCCTAATAAAACGACACCAACATTATCTTCTTCAAGATTCATGACCATACCATAAACATTATTTGGAAATAATAAAAGTTCTCCAAGCATAGCATTTTGAAGGCCATAAACCATTGCGATTCCATCTCCAATAGTAAGGATAGTTCCTATATCAGTACTTTCTTCAATCTTTGTTTCGTATTTCTTTAATTGTTCTTTAATTAAAGAACTAATTTCATCAGGTCTAATATTCATATTATTTATCCTCCTTTAATAGAGACTGCTTAAGTCGTTCGAGTTGAGTTTTAATTGATGTGTCATAAACATCATTTGACATAATTATTTTGAACCCACCAATTAAGTTTTCATCAACTACATTAGTAAGTAATACTTTATGAGCTTTCTTTTTTTCAAGAGCTTCCGTTATTTCTTTAATTGTTTTTTCATCTAGAACCTTTGATGAATAAATAATTCCTTCATCTACTTTCAAATAACTATTAATTTTTACATATGTATCAGTCAAAATATCTTTTAAAAAATATGCTCTATTTTTACTAACAATAAGTAAAATAAAATTCAATGTAAGATCATGATAATTCGAAAAAGTTGATTTAATCATTTTTTCTTTATCTTCAAATTTTATATCAATTACACCAAGAAACTGCCCTAATTCAGGATGTTTTTTTAAAATTTGAATAAATGCATACATCTCGTCACGATATATTTCTGCATTTTCTTTATCAGTTTCAATCATTGCTTCAACAAAAGCAATTGAGTAGCGAGATGTCAATTCGTTCATTGATTTTTACCTTCTTTATTTAAATCATTAATAAAATCATCAACAATTTTCTTGTTGTCTTTATCAGTAATTTCTCTAGATAAAATTTTCTCACTTGTATCAATAGCAACATTAACAATAGCATTATGAATTTCATCATAAGCTTGTTTCTTTTGTTTATCGATAATTAGTTGAGAATCTTTAATTTTACGATTAGCTTCATCTTTAGCTTGATTTATAATTTCGTCTTTATAAACACTAGCTTGAGTTACAGCATTATCAATAATAGTTTTAGCTTTTTGGTGGCTCTCTAAAATAATTTGATCTGATTTTTTAGCATTTTCTTCAGCAATTTTCTTATTTTCTTCAGTTATTTTAACTTCATTATCTAAAAGTTCTTTGCGAGAATTTAAATATTTTTTAACTGGTTTTATCGCAAAAACAATAATAACTGTAAATAAAATAATAGTTGCTAAAATTTGTGCTAAAGTTGACCAAAGATTAGGAATTAAATTCTTTTGGACTGTATCACTAATATCTTTTCCTAAATTTTCTGTATCACAGCTTGTTAAAGTAATTAAATTTGTTAATAAAAATAAATATGTAAAAATCTTCTTCCTTTTAATCATATTAGCCAACAAATAAGCAAAGAATGCAAACAACTAAAGCGTAAATACCAGTGGTTTCATCTAAAGCACAAGCTAAAATCATACTTGATCTGAGTTTAGAATACATTTCAGGATTTCTACTCATTCCTTCAAGTGCTTTAGCACAAATAAGTCCTTCACCAATACCACTTCCTGCCATACCTAAAGCAGCAATACCAATAGCAATATAACGCCAGTCGCTACTTGCTAAAATGTTTCCAAGATTTACTAAAAATTCCATAAATTTCCTCCCTTCAACCTCGTTTATTGATTAACTAATTCTTCAGCATCTTCTGGTTCTTCTTGTTTTATAAATATCATAGTAAGCATTATAAATACAAGAGTTTGAATAAACCCGCTGAAGATATCAAAATAAAAATGAAATGCTGGGGTAATTAAACTACCAACCCAGAAATTAGCTGGCCCCCAAACACCAGCATAACTAACATGTGTAATAATTGTACCTAAAGTTGTACAAGCAAAATAAATTAATGTCATAATACAATATCCAGCTAAAGCGTTACCAAATAAACGTAAAGTTAAGGATATTAATGGAGCCCACATAGTGAAAATATTTATAGGTAGCATAATTGGTATAGGTTCTATAAATCTATGAAAATATCTCCATTTATTATATTTAATTGCTGTAGCATGGATTAAAACAAATGTTGCACTAGCTAAAATTAAAGGAAATGCTAAATTTCCAACAGGTGAAGGAAGTCCAGTTAATCCGAATATAAAAGATGTAAATAAATACATTGATACAGTCATAATATATGGGGTAAAACTTCTATTATTTTCGCCCATTAATTCAACAGTTAAATTTTCCATTTTTTTATAAAAAAGCATGAAAATAAGGAAGAGGCCATGAGGTGTTTCTAATGGATTTTTCAAAGCTTTTTTACTACTGATATTTATACAAATTGCTAATATTATTAATAATAAAATAACAATTAAACTAGATAAAAATGTTCCGCTAAGAACATCTTCTAGTTTAGTAGATGTTAATCTATCAGTTATTGCTAAAATATTATTCACCATGACTATGAGCTCCAAATAAGCCTATAACAGCAGCAAAAGATACTAAACTAATTAAAACATATAAAAATCTATAATTATTAGTTGTATCTCCAGTAAATTTAACTAATAAAGCAGGTATTAATACTGATAAGCCTATTAAGCAAAATCTTAAAATAGATAATCCAGTAAATTCACCAGTTTTAAAATTACCATCTTTTCCTAATTCTTTATTACTTTTTAACATTATTAATAATGTGAAAAAATTGAAAAAATAACTAATAGCAAGAGTCATAGAAATTTCATAAATATTTAATAGTAAAAATAGTAAGGATAATAAACTTAAACCTACCCCTATAGCACTATAAATAATTAAAAATTTGCAATCTTTCGATAATTTCATAACTATTGTTTAATCTCCACAATTTCTTTTCCAATATGTCCAATATTAATTCTTTGATAAGGTATATTAATATTTTCTTTTTGAAATGATTTAATAATTTTTTCATTATATTCGAATAATGTATCCCAATAATTGCTTGTATCTACGTAAAATCTTAAAGAGAAATTTAAAGAATATTCCCCAAACGAACTTAAAACTACACTTGGTTTAAAATCTTTTGAGATTCGAGAATCATCTTTAGTTAAAGAAATCATTACTTTTTTGACTTTCTCTATATCGCAAGAATAATCAACGCCAACATTAATTACGACTCTTCTTAAATGATAAGTTGAATAATTCGTGATTATACTATTAGTTATAGTCTTATTTGGAACCACAACGACTTGTTTATCATATGTTAATAAATAAGTAGCTAAAAATTTAACATCAGTAACTTCGCCTTCACATTCATTATTAATGTTTACATAATCTCCAGTAATAAATGGCTTAGTAGTTAAAATAATAAGTCCACTTGCGAAATTTCCAATAACATCTTGAAGAGATAATCCAACTGCTAATATTGCACTAGAAAAAATCGTAGCAACTCCGTTTAAAGAAACTCCTAAAATTGATAAGAATGAAAGTACTAAAAATACGTTTAAACAAACATTAATGAAATTAGCTACAAAATTTTTAATAGTTTTCTCATTAACGAATTTCTTTTTGCCTAATTTAAATAATTTTCTAATTCCTTTATTGATAAGTTTTATTACAAAATAGCCTAAAACTAAATAAATTAATGCAAAAATTAAAGTAATTATGTATGGGGTGCCTTCTTTTGGAGCAATCCAAAAATTGTATAATTCTTGTCCATAATTAGAGAATAATTTCCCAACTTTATCCCAAAAATCTGTCCATCCATTTAACATATTAATCATAATAATTATTATAAAGATTTTTTGTTTTGTTTTAAAGAAAAATAAACTCTTGGTTTGCGTTTCATATTTGTAGGTCGATAAAAAAATAAAAGAGCCCTATAATTAAATTTGCAGAAATAAAAAGAGG
>CAKPNG010000037.1 GCA_934168325.1 uncultured Bacilli bacterium | reverse complement strand
AATAATTACAACTAACTTCCTATCAGTAGGAATAGTTTCAATAGTGTATTTTGCTTCTCCTTCAAGACCTACAATCCAATAATCGTGCTCTTTAAGTTCTTCGATAGCTTTTGTTAAATTATTTACTTCACATAAAGGTACATAATTTATTGCTCCAGTAGAAACTTTTTCAACTGTATCATTAATAGAGACAGAGTCGCGTTTTTTAATAATAATTCCAGATACATTAAAAATATCAGCACTACGAATAATAGCTCCCAAATTATGAGGATCTTTTAATCCATCAAGAATTAATAAAATTGGAAATTGAACACTTTCTAATTTTTTTATTAAAGAACTTAAATCAAGGGGATTAATCTCTTTTACTAGTGCAACAATTCCTTGATGATTTTGTTTATTAGTCATTTCATCAAGTTCTTTTCTATCTAAATAAGTGATTGCTATATTTTTTTTATTTAAAAGCGCAAGTGTTTTTTGATCACTATAACTCTTATTTAAATAAACTTTAGAAACGCGGTTATTTAAAAGCGCTTCATAGACTGTGTTCGTACCATAAACTTTAATCATAAAAGAATTCCTTTGCAACTAACATAAAAAATTGAGTGTTTTAATTATAAAATATTTTTGTCAATTAAAATCTTTCTTATGCGATCTGATTCAGCAAAATTCTTTTCTTTCTTTGCTTCCTCATAATCAGATAATAATTCTTTATCTTCTTTATTTAAAATAGTTGGTTTAATTGATAAACCTAGGATATAAATTATTTTCATTAAAGCATAAAAAACTTCTTTTAATTCATCTAAATTTAATTCTTTATTTCTTATAATTTGATTACCTTCTTTCACAAGATCAAGAATATAAGTAATAGCATTAGGCAAATTAAAATCATTAGCTAAGAAATTTAAAAAAGGCTCGATTTTTTTACTATTTCCTTGCAAATCTAAGTTATTTATTTGCATTTTTAAAGACATTTGTTTAATACAATTTGAAATTTTAGTTAATATTAATTGATTATCAGAGACTGTTTTATCAGTAAAATTAATTGATTGTCTATATTGATTATTTAACAAAACTAATCTAACAGTATCAGCACCATATTCTTTAATTGCATCTTTTGTTAAGATAACATTACCTAAACTTTTAGACATCTTTTCACCGTTAATATTCATCATAGCAGTATGAATCCAATAATTAGCTAGGTGATTATTATGGGTAGCTTCTGCTTGAGCAATCTCATTTTCATGATGTGGGAATTTTAAATCGCTGCCACCTCCATGAATGTCAATCGGTCCTTTAAATATTGTATCTATCATGACACAACATTCAGTATGCCAACCTGGTCTACCATCGCAAAATGGAGTGTTCCATTTAATGCCTTCGTTAGTTTTTTTCCAAAGTAAAAAGTCATATTGAGAATGTTTTTTAACATTTTCTGCAATTCTAGCATTTGTTCTTAAAGATTCTTTATCTATATTTGATAGACATCCATAATCACTAATTTTACTTACATCAAAAAATACTTCACCATCTTCAATATATGCATAGCCTTTATTAATTAAGTTTTGAATATAGTCGATCATGCCAGGAATATATTCAGTTGCTTTTGGATTTAAAGAAGCTGGTTCAACATTTAATTTATTTAAACAATCTAAATAAGCATTAATATATCTAGTAGAAATAGTTTTTTCATCTACTCCTTCTTTAATTGCTTTTGTAATAATCTTATCATCAACATCTGTAAAATTAGAAACATATGTGACTTTATATCCTACTGTCTCGAAAAATTTTCTAATTGTATCAAAAAATATAACAGGGCGCATATTACCAATATGTGGTTCGTTATAAACAGTTGGTCCACAAACATATATTGAAATTTCATTTTCTTTAATTGGCTTGAACGTTTCAATTTTCTTTGTTAATGAATTATAAAATTTAATTTCCATATTATCTACCCCTAGTAATATTACCATATTCAATAATTATTTTTAATAAAATTGTATTTTATTATAGTTAGTCATATAATAACAACTATGAAAAGATCATTAAGCGGAATTAAGCCAACCGGAAATTTAACATTAGGTAATTATATTGGCGCATTAAGAAATTTTAAAAATTATCAAGACGAATACGAAAACTTTATATTTATTGCAGATTTACATGCATTAACATTACCAATCGAGCCTTCTTTTTTAAGAAATAATACAAAGGATATCGTTGCTTTTTATTTAGCTGCAGGACTTGATCCTGAAAAGACAACTATATTTTTACAAAGTGATGTTAGTGCTCATAGTGAATTAAACTCAATTTTAATTAATTATTTATATATGGGTGAATTATCACGAATGACTCAGTTCAAAGATAAATCACAAAAAATGAATCAAAACGCAATTGGATTAGGATTATTTGCTTATCCTGTTTTAATGTGTGCTGATATTTTACTATATAATGCAGATGTTGTCCCTGTCGGAGAAGATCAAAAACAACATGTCGAATTATGTAGAGATTTAGTTCATAGATTTAATAATAGATATAATAAAGAATTATTTACTATGCCTACACCAGTAATTCCAAAAATTGGTGCTAGAATTATGTCTTTATCAGATCCAAGTAAAAAAATGTCTAAATCTGACCCTAAAGGAGACATCTTCTTAAAAGACGATTTAAATGTAATTCGTAAAAAAATAATGAGTGCTGTTACAGATACTGGATCAGATGTTTATTATGATCCTATTAATAAACCAGGTATTAGTAATTTAATGATGATTTATGCAGCATTAAGTGATAAAACTATTGAAGAAGTTAATGAACAATTTAAAGATTTACATCAATATGGAACTTTTAAAAAGATAGTTGCTGATAAAGTTATTGAAGAAATTGGCCCATTCCAAGAAAGATACAAAGCTATTATAAATAGCGATCTAATCGATAAAGTTTTAGAAGAAGGTGCTAAAAAAGCATCTTATGTTGCTAATAAAACTTTATTTAAAGTTAAAAAAACTGTTGGTCTTTATGTTAGAAAAAAATAAATATTTAGTTGCTATTGATTTAGATGGCACTTTATTAAAAGATGATAAAACTATTTCTAAAGAATCAATTAATTATCTTCATCAATTTGAAAAAGAAGGAAATATCGTTGTAATTACAAGTGGTAGAGCTCCAAGAAGCGTAATAAAATATAGAAATATTTTAGGAATTTCTGGTCCTTTTTCTTCATATAATGGAACTTACGCTTTTTTTGAAAATGATATTCCAGCAATTGAGTATAAACTAGACAAAGATTTTGTTAAAGAATTATATAAAAAAGTAATTCATAAAGAAGTTTATAGTGTTATGGCTGAAAATCTTACCACTATATATTATGATTTAGAAAATAAAGACTTAAAATTATTTCTTGAGCCGATAGGAATGGATGTAATCGAGGGTGATATTGATAAAATTTTAGATAGCGATCCTTATGTATTTATTATGCAACTCAATGATCCATTAGAAGAAAATCAAGATAAATTAAGAGAAATTTTTAAAGATATTCCTGATTATGAAATAAGATTTTGGAACGAATCTTCTTTTGCAGAAATCTATCAAAGAGGAGTTTCTAAAGCTTCAACTTTAGAAAAAATAGTGGAGTTCTGCAGGGTTAATAAAGAAAATGTACTAGTTTTTGGTGATGCTGAAAATGATGTAGAATTATTAGAAAGTTTTGAAAATTCCTTCTTTATGTGTAATGGCTGTAAAGAATTATCAAAATACGCAAAATATATAACAAAGAAAGATAACAACCATAATGGTGTTATCTCTTCTATTCAAGAATTTATAAAATCCAAATAATTATTGGATTTTTTCTTTTGCTACTAAAGCTTCGTAATATTTAGTAGGCATTTCGGTTGCCACTTTTTCATTATCACTAATAGCTTCAATATAAAATTTACATTTAGGTTCAGTACCACTAGGTCTTATTGCAATATTACTACCATCTTCAAAATAAAATTTAATCAAATCACCGACAGGTAAACCAGTAATATTATCAATATAATTTCTATCTAAATCAGTAGTAGTTAAGTTAAAATAATTTTCAATTCTTTTAACCTTATTGCCTAATAATTCAGTAAAAGGATTATTCATTACTTTTTCCATAATTTGTTTCATCTTAATACTACCTTTACTACCTTTAAAATAGATATTAAATAATTTAGATTTATGGAAACCATATCTTAATCCTAAATTATGATAAGCTTCATCTAAAGTAATACCAAGTTTACTATAAAATAAAGCAACTTCACAATATAATAAAATAGCTTGTATTCCATCTTTATCACGAACAAACGGTTTAATTAAGCAGCCGTAACTTTCTTCATAGCCAAATACAAATTCAGGTCCACCATGTTCTTCATAGAATTGAATACGATCGCCAATATATTTAAAACCTGTTAAGAAAGATTCTGTAGCAACTCCATAAGATTTTGCAATTTTTTCACCTAATGTAGAAGTAACAACGGTATTATAGACAACACCATTATTAACTAAGAATCCCTTCTTTCTTTTTTCGCTTAAAATATAATCAAGTAATATTGCAGCTGATTCATTACCAGTTAATAAAACATAGTCACCAGCTTTATTTTTACAAGCTAAGCCAACTCTATCGCCATCAGGATCAGTCATACAAATTAAATCGGCATCAATTTCCTTAGCTAATTTAATTGCTTCTTCGTAACTTGCTGGATCCTCGGGATTTGGTGATTTAGTACCTTTAAAATCAGGATCAGGATCACATTGACTTAAAACAGGGTAAACATCATATCCACAATCTTTAAATACTCTCATTGCGTTGACATAACTTGTACCATGATTTGGAGTATAAACAATTTTAAAATTACTTTTATTTAAATTTGGATTAACTTGCACCTGTTCTACTAAAGCAACATAAGAATTATCTACTTCAGGTCCTAAAACAGTATTTATACCACGATCTGTAACTTTTACTATATCTAAAGATAACTCATCAGGTAAACCACTAATAATATCTAATAAAGGAGTAATTTTATTAGGTGTTAATTGGCAACCATAACTATCATAAACCTTAAAACCATTATATTCTTTAGGATTATGAGATGCTGTAATCATAATGCCACCACAGCTGTATTTATATCTAACAGCATAAGATAATTCAGGTGTAGGTCTTAAAGAGTCGAAAATATAGGTATTAATACCCATTTCATTTAAAATATCAGCACATTCAAGCGTAAATTCACGAGACATATGTCTATTATCATGAGATATTACAACGCCTTTAGTTCTTGCATCTTTATATTTAGATAATAAAAATCTAGCATAACCAACACAAGCTTTTCTAATTGTAAAAACATTCATTCTATTAGTACCTGGGCCAATTATTCCTCTCATTCCAGCAGTACCAAATTTAATATCTTGGAAGAAGGCATCATCAATGTCGTCTTCTGACATATTTCTTAATAATTCTTTATCTTGTTCACTAACAAGGGGGCTATCTAACCATCTTTTATAATTTTTTAATGCGGTTTCGTTCATAATTTCTTCCTTAATTAAAGCATTACAATTATATATTATTTATATCAAAATTGTTATATATTTGATAAATTATTTTTTCTTTATTTAAAGGGAGTTTTGCTTTAAAAGTTTTATTCGATAAATATGATAATTCATTAGGTAATTTATTAAACGAAATTGAATAAGCGTGAAGAAATTGATTCTTATAATTAAGTTCTTTTTCAAATTCTTTATTAATATTAAAATCACCATATTTACTATCACCAATTAAAGGATGATCAATATAAGACAAATGAACTCTAATTTGATGAGTTCGACCAGTTACAATATTAATCTTTAATAATGAATAAAGTTCATTAAAACAAATTGGTTCATAATAAGTTAAGGCATTTTTCCCACCATCTTTTATACTTTTTATTGTAACTTTTCCAGTATTTTCATCTTTATATAAGGGGGCGTCTATCTTTCCTTTATTATTAACTTTGCCCTTAACTAAACCTATATAAACCTTAGATATATTATTATGAGTCTTAAATTCTTCCATCAATATTTGCGAACTAATAATATTTTTAGCAAAAATTACTAATCCACTGGTATTTCTATCTAAACGATGACATGGTGAAGAAACAAAGCCTCTATCATTTGGATTATATTCGTTTTTATTAACTAAATAGCCTAAAACTTTATTAGATAAAGTAATTCGTTTTTCATTTATATCGCCATGAACCAAAATCCCGCTTGGTTTATTAACAATTAAAATATTTTCATCTTCATAAACTATATCAATATCAAAATTAGTTTTAGAATATTCTAAAGGTTTAATAAAATCGTTTAATTGTTCGTCAGTTACATAAATTTTTAAATTATCATCGCATTTTAAAATATATTCAGGTTTAACCCAATGATCATTAATTTTTACATCTTTTTTCCTAAAAAGTTTATAAATAAAGCTTAGTGGAGCATCATTTAAATACTTCCTAACGAACTTATCTACTCTTTGGTTAGAGAATTCTTTTTTAATTTTTATTTCCTTCATAATTTTAAATAGATTTCTTATAAATAACTTGATATAATCATAAAGCACGGAGAAATACCCAAGAGGCTGAAGGGGTGGGCTTGGAAAGCTCATAGGTCTGTCAAAGGACGCGAGGGTTCAAATCCCTCTTTCTCCGCCATAATTTAATAAATTAAAGAGTTCGTGAAGAACTCTTTTTTTAATAAAAAGTGCACCGAAGTGCACTTAATTATTTTTCATTAATAGAAGCAATAATTTTATCTTGCAAGGATTCGTTTTGTTGTTCTTTAAGAGCTTTAAGTCTGATTTCTCGACGTGTTTGTTTATCTTTTTCTTTTTCTTCTAATTTATAAGCAAAAGATAAAGCTAATGTAATAATTAAAGCACCAAGAATTAAAGCAATAATTCCCCATCCAATAAAGCCAAGAGTTGTATGTGTTCCATTATTAAATGTTTTTAATGCATTAGATAAAGTTGTATATGCACCACTTTTAATAGGAGCATATTCATAAATATAATACATAATTAATAAAGCGACACCAGTTGATAAAAAACTTATTCCTAAGATTAAACTTAAAAATTGTTTTATAGTGTATTGTTTAAATACAAGGATCTCTTTTTTCTTTTTTGCTTTGTTATCAATATTTGCCATATACAAAACTATGCAGCTTTTGCAGCTTCTTGTTGTTGTTTTTTACTATCTTCGATTAATTCATTAACAGCTGGTTGATATAATTCTTTCCATTTTGTTTCACTATCAGCGACAAAAGCAGCGACTTTTTCACTTGCTTCTTTGAAGACATCACCAAAATTCTTTCCTTCTGGTAAATCACGATGTCCATTCATCATTTCGATAGAGAATAAAACAGCATCACATGCATCTGTATAAAGTTTATCTTTACAAATAGCATTTTGTTTAACGATCATGAATAATCTATTTAAAGTATTTAAATCATTTTCAATGAAATTAGATTGTGGAGTCTTTTCACCTTTAGCTTCTCTTCTAACTTTATTATATTCTTCAAATTGTCTATAAAGTTCTCCGCTTAAAGTTAATAAAGCAACAGCACGATAGAATCTTTCATCTTGAACAACTAAATTATCAACTGTTTCATTTTTAATATTATTTTCCATAGCATAATTTGCATGAATTCTAATAATACTATTAATGTTTTCGTGTAAAGGTATAACAGCATCAAAAATTTTAATGTTTTGAGCATGATCAACTCTTAAGCCATCACTAGCTGCTTTAATAACAGTTGAACTATCACTATAAAAATCTTCGATGAATTGATTAATAGTAGCAACAGTTTTTTCACCATTTTCGCCTTGTTTACTTAAAAATACTTTTAATGGACTTTCTACTTTCAATTCGTTAGTGATAACATTCTTTTTGTGTTCATAAGCATTCATATCAAATGAATCCCTATTAAGTGTGTATTCTAATGTATCTCTAATATATGCATTGTAATAAACTAAAGATACAATAATACGATCAATAACTTCCATTTATAAAATCTCCTTTTTATTCTTATAATATTTTACTATTTTTCAAAAATATATCTAGATAAATCTGAAAATTTATCTATTGTATAAGCCGCATATTTTTTTATAACGTGTGGGGCCTTATTAATACAGAAACTATTTTCATGATATTTTTTAAACATTGAAATGTCATTTCCGCTATCTCCAACAACAAAAACCCTGCAGTTCTCAAGTTTTTCTTTAGAAATATAATGAGCAAGGGCGTTTGCCTTACTACAATTTTTAGCAGTTACTTCGATAACATTATCAGACCAGTTGCATTCATAATCTTCTAATGTATTTCTAAAAATTTTATTAATTTCACCAGCTTTGTTTTTAGATTTCTTAGTAATTCCAAAGAAAAACATAATTTTGAAGATTTTCCCGTTTTTAATTTCGTTATCATAATCTTCAATTTTCCAATGGAAATCTTCTTTATAAACCTTCTGATTTTTGTAATAAAAAATATAGCCAAGTCTCATAATAGGATTCTTTGACCTTATTTTTACAAACATTCCATTTTCACTCATAATGAAAACACCAGGTAATTTATATTCCTCATAAATTTCATTAATAAAATCGTTTATTTTGTCATTATTAAGAGCTTGAGAATAGATAATTTTGCCGTTTTTATAGACAAGTGCTCCATTAAAACAGATAAGACCAACATTTCTATTGACTCTTTTCTTTACTTTAAAACAATAATTTAATGAACGCCCTGAGACTATTACAACTTCATTACCATCATCAGCGAAATCTCTTAATACTTTTAGATTGTCATCTTCAATCATTCTCTTTTTTTCTTTTGGATAAAAAAGAGTGCCATCTAAATCAGTCGCTAATAATTTATTCATTATTTAATTTCATTATCTGCTTGAATTAAACCAAATCCACCTTCATTTCTCTTATAAACGACACTGATTTTATCGTCTTCTTTATCTAAATATAAGAAGAAATCGTGGTCAATAGCAATCATTCTAGTAATTGCTTCATCCAAAGTCATAGGATCTAAATCATAAGATTTAGTACGTACTATATTTGATGGATCTATTTCATTTTCGCTAGATTCAATTTCCTCATAAACTAATGATTTTCCAAGTCCATCGTGCCCATATTTTCTGAGCATTTGTGTTTTAATTTTTCTTAATTGATCTTTTAATTTATCTACAGATAAATCAATTGCAGCATAAAGGTCACTATCAGTAACTTCACTTCTAAAAGTCATATTATTAGAAGAAACAGTAATTTCAACTTTTGCAGAATTTTTGTAAGTTCTAACAACAGCACGACATGTAACATCAGCATCCTTAGAAAAATATTTATCCAATTTAGAAAGCTTCTTTTCTATTGCATTAGAAATCCCTTCTGTAACTTGGATGTTTTTACCAATTATTTGATATTTCATATTATTTTTCCTCCTGTGTTCTTTATACTTTAATTATAATATAGAACAAAGATTTTGAATAATAAAAACTTTAAAACTTATTTTTGAATTTGTTTCAATACTTCTTTAATTTCGTCAACTTTATCTAATTTTTCCCATGGTAAGTCTAAATCAGGTCTTCCAAAATGTCCGTAATTTGCAAGTTTTCTATAAGAAAAACTAGGATTTAATAAATTAAAGTGCTTGATAATAACACCTGGTCTACAATCAAATACTTTGTCAATGACTTCTAAAATTAATTCATCATCATAATGTGATGTTTTAAAAGTTGAGATATTTATTGATTGAGGTTTTGGCTCTCCTATTGCATAGCTTAATTGAATTTCAATACGATCAGCTACACCAGCAGCAACTAAATTTTTAGCTATATAACGAGCCATATATGCAGCACTTCTATCAACTTTACTAGGATCTTTTCCACTAAAAGCTCCTCCACCATGTCTAGCACTACCACCATAAGTATCTACAATAATTTTTCTGCCAGTTAAACCAGTATCACCTTTAGGACCGCCAATTTCAAACCAACCAGTTGGATTAATTAAGACTTTGAAATCTGTATTCATATTAAATGATAAAGCAACAGGCTTCATAATAAGTTCATAAATTTCTTTTTTAAATTCATCCAATTTAACGTCTGGATCATGTTGAATAGACATTAAAATTGTATCGATTCTAGGAGTGCTATTTGTATAATCGATAGTTACTTGAGATTTCATGTCAGGTCTAGCATATTTTAACTTACCTTCTTTTCTTAATCTTGTTGCTTCTCTAACTAATTTATGAGCAATAGTTATAGCTAAAGGCATGTATCCTTTTGTTTCTTTACTAGCATAGCCAAACATAATACCTTGATCACCAGCGCCTTGATCATATATAGATTCTTTTCTAACACCTTGGCTAATATTAGTTGACTGTTCTTTTATTAAATTAATAATTTTTACAGTTTTATAATTAAAACCATATTCATCTTTATCGTAGCCAATATCTTTAATAACATCTCTAGCGATTTTATCATAATCAACGCTGGCTTTACTTGATGTAATTTCTCCACCGATAATTAAAGTGTCAGTAGTAGCAAAGCATTCACAAGCAACAAAAGCGTTTGGATTTTGTTTTAATACTTCTTCTAATATTGCATCACTAACTTGATCGCATAATTTATCAGGATGTCCTTCACTGACAGATTCGCTAGTAAATAAAATTTTTTCTTCCATAATCATACACTCCTATATAAATAAAAAACCTCCCACTTTTGTGGAAGGTTAGATTCATACCTTACTTATCGATCAAAGTGTGGTAACTTTGCTATAGGGAGCACTTACTAATTTCATTTTAGAGTTGCTATCATGTTATTTCACCTATTAATCATGATTCTTGATAAGTGTTATTATTATAAATTTTTTATACGCCAATTACAAGTCAAATAATTTATATAAAATTTATGCCATTTTCAAATAAAAACCTTGCAAAACCTAGTTATTTTTCAAGATTTCATCAATTGCCTTAGATAATTCATTAGGGCATGATGTAGATTTAGCACCACATTTAATACCTTTTAATAAATCTCTAATTTCTTCTAATTGATGATTTTTACAAAGAGTTGCTACTCCTAAAGTATTACCAGGACAGCCTCTAGTAAATTCTACATCTTTAATGATTTTAGTTTCACTATCGTAAACTATCTTAATATTTGTAGAACAAGTTCCGTGAGTTTTATAATTAAATTCTTTAATCATTATTTAATTAATTCCCCATAAATTTCGCCAAAAGCATTACCAGCATTTGATTCATCTGTATCGATATGCATAGCAAGACTAAATTTAGGAGAAACTCTAATTACAGTATCACCATAAACAATACTACGACCAGTACCTTGAACTTTTACTGCAACTATATCGCCATTTTTAACGCCAAATTCTTCTGCATCTTCTGGTGTCATATGAATATGTCTTTTAGCAACAATGCATCCTTCTTGTAAAGTAACTTCAGCACCAGTTTCTGGATTTCTAATAGTAATTGGAGCACTACCTGCGATATCACCTGATTCTCTAATAGGAGCTTTAACACCTAAAGTTCTAGCATCAGTTGCACTAACTTCAACTTGGCATGCACTTCTTACTGGTCCTAAAATTGAAACACCTTTTAAAGTATTTTTTGGACCGACTATATCTAAACGTGTGTTAGAAACAAATTGACCAGGTTGAGATAACATCTTTCTAACTTCAAGTTCAAATCCTTTACCACATAATAATTCAAGTGCTTCTTGTGTAACATGGATATGTCTAGCACTTGTTTCAACTAAAATTTTTTTCATTTATATTTCCTCCAAAAACATTCTAGCACTATAAATTAGTATTTTATACTAACTTTCAAATTTTATTACAAAAATCTTTTTATTGAATAACTTATATGCTACAATAATAAGCACGCGAGAATGGCGGAACTGGTAGACGCGTACGTTTGAGGGGCGTATAGGACAACCTGTGTGAGTTCGATTCTCATTTCTCGCACCAAATTAAAAAGATTGACTGATGTTGAACATCAGTTTTTTTATTTTTTGGATATAAAATTTAATATTTTTAGTTATAAAATAAAAAATGCAGAAAAATATTTGATTTCTGCATAGTTTATTAATAAAAAAGGCTTATTTTAGAATTTACTTGTATCAAAAGTTTTTAATAATTTTAACTGTGGAGCAACCACTTTTTTAACATTACCTTCAATAAAAGGATTTCTTAAATGATCTTTTTCAAGTAATTCTAAGAATGGGTATTTACCACCCATTTTTAATAATTTGATATATTTCTTCCAAGCTTTTTCTTTATTCTTTTCATATTCACATTTAAATTCTAAAGCTAAAACTTGAGCTAAAGTATAATCAATATAATAGAATGGAGTACCAAATATATGAGATTGTCTAACCCAGTATCCACCATTTTTTAAATATTCAAATCCTTCATAATTCATCCATGGGCGATATTTTTTATCAATTTCAGCCCATTTTGCACATCTTTCTTTATGAGTAATATCAGGATTTTCATATACAAAATGTTGGAATTCATCAACTGCTACACCATATGGTAAGAAGGAAATAGCATCACATAAATGCATATATCTATATTTATCTGCATCTTCTCCAAAGAATAAATTCATCCATGGCCAAGCGAAAAATTCCATAGACATTGAATCAATTTCACATGATTCTAAGGTTGGCATTCTAAAGTCTGGAATCCAAATTTTACTTCCTAAATGGCCTTGGAATGAATGACCAAATTCATGAGTCAAAGTATCAACATCACCACTTGTTCCATTACTGTTTGAGAAAATAAATGGCATCTTATATTTTGGTAAATAAGTCATATATCCGCCACCCATTTTGCCTTTTTTAGCTTCTAAATCAACAAAATGATTATCAACTAATTCATCAAAGAATTCTCCAGTTTCTTTACTCATTTCATGATACATTTTTCTAGCATCTTCTACTAAATCATTAATATTACCTTTTGGTACTGGATTACCACTTAAAAATTTTAAATTATAATCTACAAATAAAGGATTTTTAATTTCAATTCTTTTAGCTTGTTCTTTCATTAATTTTGCAACTTGTGGAACCACATATTCATAAATTTGCTTACGATAATTACTAACCATTTCTGGATTATAATCAAGTCTTCTTAACTTTAAATAGCCTAATTCAGTATAACTCTTATAGCCTAATTTATGAGCCATATTAGTTCTAAGATGTACGAGTTTATCGTATATTTCGCCAATTTCATCATCGTGATCTTTTAAAAATCCATAATATAATTTAGCTGCATTAATTCTAATTTCTCTATTTGGACTAGACATATATTTACCAAGTTGGCTTAAATTTCTTGTCTCTCCATCAAATTCAATTTGTGCACTAGCAAGTAAGGCATCATATTTATTAACTAACTTACTTTCTTCAACTAAATCAGGGATAATTTCTTTAGAAAAAATCTTTTTATCATTTTCAAGTAATTGAAAATAATAACTTCCTAATTTTTCTTCTAATTCTTTTCTAAACTTTGAAGTTAAAATTAAGTCATTAAAATCATTAGTAATATCACTAATTAATGGTGATACTTCATCTACTTTTTCATTAGCAGTTGCAATCTTTTTATCTAAAGTATTAATAGAAAATCTAATAGAAATTACAGTAATATCAGTTACTAAATTATCTTGATATTTAAATACTTTTTTAATAACTTTTAAAGCTTCATCAGCATTATTAGCATTTAAAAATTCTTCTTTAAATAAATCAAATTGTTTTTTAATTTTTTCAACATTTGGTACTCTTAATGGTATATTTTCAAATTTCATATTTTCACCTCAAAATGAATTATACCAAAACTTTATAAATTTACTATTTTTTTAATCATATTTTTTAACAAAACAATTAATTTGTTAATGTATCTATAATTTGTTAAAATTATAGAGAGGACTTTTGATATGGAAAAACCAATTATTGCACTAATGTACGACTTTGATAAAACTTTAGCTATAACTGATATGCAAAATTTTAGTTTTATTCCTTCTTTAGGTTATACACCTGAACAATTCTGGGCTGAAACTACTAAATTTTGCCAAGCAATGGATATTGATAAAGTTTTAGGTTATATGTACATGATGATAAATATAGCTAAAAATAAAGGAATAACTTTAACTAGAGAATATTTAAAAGAGCAAGGAAAAGCGGGAGTTTGACAGTTAGATAATCAAAAAAGCCAAAAATACAACAAATTGATCGATTTATATATCTAAAGATATATGGTCGATTTTTTTATTTAACAGTTTTTAATTTATTTTGTTGTATTTTGTTG
>CAKPNG010000036.1 GCA_934168325.1 uncultured Bacilli bacterium | reverse complement strand
TTTATTTTAACCTCCTTTTGAGTAGCACCAACATCACTTATATTATATTCGAGGACTTAAATTTTAGAAAAGAGGATTCGGATTTAAAATTTTTATTTGAGCATTACTCTAATTTAATTAAATTAAATTAAATAGAGATACAAAATTATCTTATTCTATTATAAAATAAGAAGGGTTTTAAATTATGGCAAAAATTATATTAATAGGTGGTGGTTCTGGTAGTGGTAAAACATATGTTTTATCAAGAGTAATTTCCTTATTAGGAAAAGATTGTTTAACTCATATTTCAATAGATGATTATTACAAACAATTAGATATGCCTTTTGAAGAAAGAAGAAAAGTCAATTTTGACCATCCAAAAGCATTTGATTGGATTTTATTACAAGATCATTTAAATAAATTGAAAAATGACGAGCCTATCGATAAACCTATTTATGATTTTACCATATCGAATAGAACTGATAAAACTATACATATTGTTCCAAAAAAGATTGTTATCGTCGAAGGAATTATGGCTTTAGTAAATAAAAAAGTTAGAGATTTAAGCGATCTTAATGTTTTTATTGATGCAAGTAGAGAAAATAGATTAGTAAGAAGAATCGATCGAGACCAAAAAGAAAGAGCTCGTACTTATGATTCAATTATCAATCAATATTTTGCAACTGTTTTGCCAATGTATGAAGAAATTATTTGCCCAAGTAAATATTATGCTGACATTATTATAAATAATGATCGTTTTGTTAATAATCACAGTATAGAAGTCCTTGCTTCTATATTAAAATCTTATTTAAAAGATTAATTTATTTTTTATTTTCCTGTTCTTCAATTTTAGTTCTAGGAGTTTCACTCTGATTACCAGTTGTTGGTATTTCATTATTAACATACATTTGAGCTTTTATTTTTTTCATTGTTTTATCAATTTTTTCTTTTGTAGGAGCAAAAGAATCCTTAATTTGTTCTATAAAAGTCTCTAATTTGCTATCTTTAACTTCTTTCTTTCTTAAATTAAGTTTGAATTTCTCAAAATCAACAACTCTTTTATATTTACTAGCTTCACCAGTAATTTTAATAGATAATTTCACACTATTAATAAAATCAATTAACAATATTCCATAATATAAACCGATAAAAAATGTTGCAACCCACATATGTGGAACCATTAAACTTATTACTCTTAATATTAATGGTCTAATTGCAAACCAATATATTGCACCAACAAATAGCCGTAAAAAAGAAAATAATGGACAAATAATCCCTTGTATATTGCCTTTCATTTTCGAATAATCCCATAACTTAATACGTAGTCCTTTTATAAATATAATTCCTGCTACATATTCAAGTAAAGTCATAGCTATCCCAATAATAATTATGACTAAGATACTTGTAGCCCAAAAAGTTAAAGACCCAACAGGCATTGTATCAGCAGTTATAATATTAGTAGGACAATAATATAAATTATTTAATATAGAATCTTTTGGACTTAAAAAATACTTAAATCCTATTTCGCAAATAAAATGAAGTCCCATCAAACCGAATCCATATAAAGGTAAACATGGTCCTTTTAAAAATCCTGGATTGATCCATCTTTTCATAGAAAAATATCTTCTAAAAAATACTTCTCCAATATAGCCTAAAAAACTACCTATTATAAATAAATATAAATACGTAATAAAATAGCCAAATAAAGAATAAGGATTAATCGTTAAACTATTAAAACTAAAAATACTTGTATGCATATAGATATTATACATTTTATTAAGCCTTTTATTCTATACTTTATACTACAAACGCAAACTAATTTTATATATAATAACAATTATGTCTTTAATATCATTTAATAACGTAAGTAAATATTTCGGTAGCGATCTGATTCTAGACCATATCTCATTTGCAATTAATTCAAAAGAAAAAGTAGCATTAATTGGAAATAATGGAACTGGAAAAACTACTATATTCAAACTTATTTTAGGTGAACTTGAACCTTCTTTAATGCCAAAAGAAGACAAGCCTGGTAAAATATCTATACTAGGTAATACAAAAATAGGGTATCTTAATCAAAACGCAATTTCAAATATTGAAAATACAGTTTTAGAAGAATTATTAATTCCTTTTGCTTATGTAATTAAAATAGAAAAAGCAATTAAGAATTTTGATGAATCTTCATTAAAAGATCCTATTCAATTAGAGAAATATAATAATTTAATTGAAGAATATGAGAAAAATCGCGGCTATACATACAATAACGAAATAAAAGAGATGATATCAAAATTTGGTTTTGAACAAGATATTTTAAATAGACCTATCAAGAGCTTATCAGGCGGAGAAAGAATGAAGATTGCCTTTATAAAAATTTTATTATTTAATTATGATCTTCTTTTACTTGATGAACCTACTAATCACCTTGATATATCCACAATTGAATGGCTTGAAAACTTTTTAAAAAATTATAATTCTACTATCTTTTTTATTTCTCACGATATTTATTTTATTGAGTCTTTAGCTACCAAAATTATCGAATTAGAAAATAAAAAAACTGTAACTTACAATACAACTTATCAAAATTATCAAATTTTAAAGAAAGAAAGATACGAGTCCCTATTAAAACAATCTAAACTCGAAAAGAAAGAAATTGAAAAATTAAAACGCTTTATTGAATTTTATAAACCTAAACCACGCTTTGTTTCTCGTGCTAAAGATAGAGAGAAAAAACTCGCTAGAATTGAAAAAAACCGCGTCGAAGTCCAACCAAATTCTCAAAAAATGATTCATTTTGATATCGAAGGTGGCAACATTTCGACTAGACAATTAATAGAATTTAAAGATACAGTTGTTGGCTATGACAAGCCACTTAATAAACCATTTTCATTTAAATTATATGGTCAAGATAAATTAGCTATTTTAGGCGATAACGGAATAGGTAAAACAACTCTAATTAAAACTATTATAGGTGAACTAAAACCAATAAGTGGTTCTATTAAAGAATTAAGAAATATTAAATTTGGTTATATTAAGCAAAATGATTTTATATTTCCACCTAATGCTACTGCTATTTCTTATCTTGTTAATGCTTATCCATTAAAACTCGAAAAAGAATTAAGAAATGTGCTTGGTAAATTTTATTTTAGAAATGATGAAGTATTTAAAGATGTTAATACAATGTCAAATGGCGAGAAAATGCGACTTATTTTAGCAAAATTATCATTAAGTGATTATGATATCTTATTATTAGATGAACCTACAAACCATTTAGATTTATTTACTAAAAACTCTCTTATTGAATCATTAAAAAATTATCAAGGATGTTTAATATTTATTTCTCATGATCGTTATTTTATTAATCAACTTGCCACACAAGTCTTATATTTCTCGACTGAACAAACTGTTTACTTACAAGGAAATTATGATACTTTAAAAGTCTTTTTAGACAAGCAAAAAACTATAAAACCAATGACTATTGAAGAACTTGATGAAAAAATTAAACCACTCATCAAGCATCAAAAACTATCTAATAATAAGATACAAGAAATAAACAAAGAATTATCTGAAATTGAACAAAAAATCCAAGTTTTAGATGAAAAATTAGAAGATGATTTTACTTCTTATAAAGAATTAGATGAATTACAAGATGAAAAAGATGAATTAGAAAATCGTTATTTCGAATTACTAGAAATGCTCGATAATAATAATTAATTTAATTTATTTAATAATAATCTAACTATATTAAAAGCTTCTTCACTAGCATTTTTTGCAAACTTAAGATAATCTTCAGCACCACCATAAGTTGTATCACTAATCGCTTTTATGGAGATTATTTTAACATTATTTAATAAACAAGTTAGACATATACCAGCTAATTCCATATCGCATATATCAGCATTATATTTTTTAAATAATTCTTCTTTTATTTTACTATTACTAATAAATTTATCACCACTAGCACATCTAACTAAAGGAAGATTAATATCTAATGAATAAGATTTAAGCAAGTCATAATTAAGATTTAAATATTGAGTTTTAAAAGCCTCATAATAGCCTACAGGAACTTTATCAATTTTACTTACATCAAAATCATAATGAATTACATCTTTTACAATAACACATTTTCTTAATTCAAGATTTTTATTAAGTCCACCAACAACGCCATAATTAATAACAAGCTCTATATCAAAATTGTCAATTAAGAATTGAGTAGAAATTGCAGCACTTATTTCACCAATACCAGAATTAATTACATATACATCATGATTATTAATTTTATATTTATAAACTTTAAAATTTCCATTATCTATAAATTCATATTTATAATCTAAATTATCAAATAAAGTTTTAAATTCATCTATTGTTGCAATAACTAATCCAATTTTCATATTCACTCCATTTCTTATCTTTGCTTATTATAATAAATAATATTTAAAAAAAGTATAAAAAATAAAAAAGACTGATAATTAGTATCAATCTTAATTCTTAATGTGGTGCCGACAAACGGAATCGAACCGCCAACCTACTGATTACAAATCAGTTGCTCTGCCAGTTGAGCTATGTCGGCAATTAACATGGTGGGCGCTATAAGGATCGAACTTACGACCTCTTCCGTGTGAAGGAAGCGCTCTCCCACTGAGCTAAGCGCCCAATAGTATTCAATTTTGGTGGGCCTTAATGGACTTGAACCATCGACCTCACCCTTATCAGGGGTGCGCTCTAACCAACTGAGCTAAAGGCCCGCATCTTTTAGACGCTTTATTATCATATAAAATAACTATAGGAAAATCAAGTAATATTTTTAAAAAAGTAATAAAAATGGTCTGCCCAATAAGGCAGACCATAATTTTTGAAAGTTGAGATTATCTCTTTGAGAATTGAGGTGCTCTACGTGCTTTTTTAAGACCGTATTTCTTTCTTTCTTTAGCTCTAGCATTACGAGTAAGCATTCCGTTTGCTTTGAGTGCTCCTCTATCTTCACCAGCAACTAATAAAGCTCTTGCAATACCTAATCTAATAGCACCAGCTTGGCCAGTATAACCACCACCGTTTACAAAGCACTTAACATCATATTTACCATCAACACCTAAAATTGTTAAAGGTTGTTTTAAATCAAGTACTAATGTTGCATGTGGGAAATATTCATTGACGTCACGATCATTAACAGTGATTTTACCTTTACCAGCAGTAATGTAAACTCTTGCTGTAGATGATTTACGTCTACCAGTTGCGTAACTTACTTTAGTTTTAGCCATTATTATTTACCTCCTAAATTTTTAAAAGTTAATGGAGTAGGATTTTGTGCTGTATGTTTGTGTTCTTCACCAGCATAAACAAATAATTTCTTGTAAATTTGTCTTCCTAAAGGTCCTTTTGGTAACATACCCCATACAACTCTTTCAAAAAGTTCTTCTGGATAGTTTTCTAACATTTCCTTAAGTGTTCTAATTCTCATACCACCATTGTAACCAGAAACATTATAATATTTCTTGTTAATTGGCTTATTAGTTCCACTTACACTAACTTTTTCAGCATTAATTACGATAACGTAATCTCCACAATCTTGATTAGGAGTATAACTTGGTTTTTCTTTTCCCATCAAAACAACTGCTATTTCACTAGCAAGTCTTCCAAGTGGTTTATCTTTTGCATCAACAATATACCACTTACGAGTAATTTCTTCTTTTTTCAAATTTGTAGTTTGTCTATTCATAATACACATTCCTCCTTAAACTATAAATCTTACCGGGACTTAAATTTAAGATTTTAGTGTCGACTAAAATTATAGTAAAAAATCATACAATAGTAAACAAAAAATTAAAAAAATATATTTATAATATATACCAACACAATTTTATAATAAAAACCAACCAATTTAATGGCCAGTTTAAAGTCTAAAAAATATTGAAAAGTTATTCTATAATAATAAAAATTTCTTATATGTTTTTTAATACATCACACCATTACTCAGTAAAATAATTACGTAAATAATTATGAAAAAAACTATTATTCCAAGATTTATAAAAAAAGCTATTTTACCTCCTCTTTTACATTCATTATCACCAATTAATAAGCAAATAATCAGCCCAATAATACCTATTGCAAAAGTTATAAGGAAGCCTAACCAAAAGCCCTTAATCTTTGGCTCATTGGCATTTTCTATTTTAACGTTAAAATTTTTCGCTTCAGAGGATGAGCTGCTTTCGATATACTCACTAACTAATTTTTCTTTAGCAGCTTTAAATTCTTCGTCAGTTATCATTCCGCTTTCATGCAATTTTTTTAATTCAGTAAGTTTATCATTTAATTCACTCATAGCTGTACCCCCATATATTTCCTTTTTAAATTTAACGAATTCTTCATCATTTATAAGATTATTTTGATGAAGTTCACATAAACAATCGATTTTCTTAATTGTTTCATTTTTATTATTCACATTTTTTGAATCACTATTAGTATTATCACTATTTAAGTCTTTATTTGTCAATGATAGCATTAATATACCACCAACTAAACTGCAAAATAAAAGACATATAATTGAAATTACTTTCAATTCTTTAATGTCTTTTGCGTTTTCAAATTTACTGAGTACAATACAGCCAACAATAAGTGGAAAAATTAGCCATCCACCTAATATCATACCTATTATAATAAATACTCGAGTAATATCTTTCATATATTTATATTTTAAGTTCTTTTATATATTTAATCAAATCTTCTCTTATTTCATTATTAACTAGTGAAGTATCAATTACAGCTTTTAAAAAGCCAAATTTATCTCCACAGTCATAGCGACATCCTTCAAACACTTGATAATAAACTTTCTCTTTTTTCATCAATGAAGCAATTGCATCGGTTAGTTGAATTTCTCCACCCTTACCTTTTTTAGTATGTTCTAATTCATCGAAAATGTTTGCTTTTAATACCCGTTTTCCTAAGCTTCCATAATCACTTGGAGCTTTATCTAAATCTGGTTTCTCAACTATATCTTTTAATGAAAATAAACCATTTCCTAAATCCTTTTCAATATCCATACATCCATATCTATTAATATATTTGTGTTCAACTTTTTGGCCACCAACTATTGTTGCGTTTGTTTTTTTAAAAGCATCAACTAGAGTTTTAATAGGACTAACTTTATCAAATAATGTAATATCATCACCACAGCAGACAACAAAATTATTATTTCCAATAATTTCTTTTGCTTGTAAAACAGCATGTCCTAATCCTAATTGTTCTTTTTGTGTAACATAAAAATAATTAGCTTTTGTAGCAATGTGTTTTATTAAATCAGCATATTCTTTTTTATCATGCTCAAGAAGATCATTTTCTAGGGCTATATTTCTTTCATAATACTTTTTTATATCTTCTTTTTCATCATTTACGATAAAAACAATATTAGTAATTCCAGCTGAAATAACTTCATCAACTATATAATCAAGAGTAGGTTTATCCACAATGTTGAGCATTTCTTTAGGTACACCTTTTGTAATAGGTAAAAATCTTGTACCTTTTCCAGCACATGGAATTACTGCAAATTTAACTTCATTATTCATGTAATTACCTCCTAATTTTAAATTTTTAGTTGAGTTTTGCGAGGTTTTTAAAAATTATACGGTTTTATTTTCTTCTTTAACTAAAGTAACTTTTAAGTAATAAATCTTCTTAATTAATATAATTACAGATGTAACAATTAATCCCATTAAGAAGAAACTAAATAAATAAAGAATATAATTTACAATCCAGCCAAGTTTTACCCAAATCTTCCCAAATACAGGCATATTAGATTGGAAGAATGGTGAGATATAAAATAAAGATGCAATATCTGGATCATATAAAGGAGTGTTTAAAACGTTTTTATAATTTAATAAAACTTCCCTTCCATCTGGTCCAGTGAAAGGTCTAATAGGGTAATTAACTCCACCAGCATAATGTAATATTGTATTTAAAATTTGAGCTATAACAGTTATAGAGAAAAATACAATGAATGATTGAAAGAAATATCTTAATGTCTTTTTATCTCTTCCAATATCATAGAAATTAATTAAAATAATAGAAATCATTAAAATTAATACATGCCATAAGAAAGATCTAAAAACTTCTATCATTTTTGGCCATCTACATAATTGACCTTGTCCAAATAATAATGGGAAAATTCCACCTATAAAGCCGTAAATAGCTAAAAAGTAAACAAAAGTCATTTTAACATTCTGCTTTTTAATAAATGGTAATATTACACATATATACATAGGAACAGAACAAAATTGGAAAGGAAAACTAGAAAAATCATAATGCCCAAGAGCAAAATATCTTGTAACTTCATGATAAATTTCTAAGCCAATTAAAAGAATTCCTATACCAAAAACTATAAAATCAACTAATTTACTATTATTTTTCTTTTTCAAATATACACCACAAAAACCAGTTAAAGAAATTGCTACTAATCCAAAAAACACAAAAAGAATTGGAAATAAACTCCATGGTTTAGCTACAGGCTTATCAAAACCTTCAGAAAGTATATTTATAAAATTCAAATTAGTAAAAATATTATAATTCGACATTGTGATATACGTTTTGAACGTCTTCGCAATCATCAAGAGCGTCTAATAAATCTTTGAATTTTCTTAGATCCTCTTCTTCTAATTTAACTTTATCATTAGCTAACATAGTAACTTCAGCCATATCAAAATCAGTAACATTATTTGCGCCTAACACTTCTTTAGCTTTATCTAAATCATTTGGTGCACAGATAACTTCAGCTTTTCCTCCTTCTAAAGAAATACTTCTTACATCAACATCACCAAATACTAATGCTTCTTCTAATTCTTCTTCAGTACCTTTCCAATCGAAAGCTAAAACAGCTGCTTGTTCAAAATTATAAATAACACTACCTAAGTGTCCGCCTTTTCTTGTAACAGCAGTTCTAACATTAACAAGTGCTCTATTTGTATTATCAGTTAAAGTATCAATAATTAAATAGCTACTTCCTGGACCAAAAGCTTCATATCTACCTTCAATATAGTTAGTAGCATCTCCACCTTGAGCTTTCTTAATAGCTCTTTCAATAACATCTTTTGGACAAGATTTTCTATATTTATCAATAGCAGCTCTTAAAGCTAAGTTGCTTTCTGGATCAGGTACACCTCTTTTTGCGGCCATATATATTTCTTTACTAGCACGCATATAAACAGCACTTTTTTGTTTTGCTGTTGCAGCCATAGCGGCAGCTCTAACTTCAAAATGTCTACCCATGTTTTGTTCTCCTTTTAAATCTATAATATTTTACTACTTTAGGCCATTATTGTTAATAAAAAAGTAGTTTTGCCCTTATCTATATTATATATAATAACTTAATAAAATACTTTTTTTAAGAATAATGCATTGCTTGGAGCAGTATAATTAACAATATTTCTATCAGAAACATATAGATTATTTTCTATAAAGGTATAATCAATTTTGCCTAAACCTACCCCAATTAATGTTCCAACAATTTTTCTAATCATATATTTCATAAAACCATTACCAGTAAATGAAATAGCATATATATTTTTAATCTTTTTAAATTTTATTGAATAAATAATTCTTTCAAAATTATCATAATCATCTGGTTTAGATGTAAAGTTTTGGTAATTATGTTTCCCTATAAAATAACTTGCAGCTTCCTTCATTTTGCCTATATCTAATTTATTATTAATATAAACATATTTACCTATAAAAATATCTAAATCAGCAGTACTAACTAAATAAACATAGGTCTTCTTTTTTGCAGAAAATCTACTAGAAAAAGTCTCATCTACTATTTCACAATTTAAAATTTTAATTGAGTTTGGAAGGGTTTTATTTAAAAAAACAAGGATATTATTAGTTTTAATTTCTTTAATAGTAAAAAAATCAGCAACTTGTCCTAAAGCATGAACACCTTTATCTGTCCTCCCGCTTGAGTGAATAATTATGTTTTCATTAAAAAGATTTTTTAAGCAATTTTCAATAGTGCCTTGGATAGTATTTTTATTTGGTTGTTTAGCGTATCCATAAAAATCACTTCCATCATATGAAAATAAAATTTTATAACGCATTAGAAAGTGCTCCCTTTTGGAATATTATTGAAAATTGTTTCTAATAAGTTCACTCCATAACTATTAGCAAAAACAGATATAGTTATAAATCCAGTAAGCAAAATTAATATTGATATTATTATAAATAAATCAGCTTTTTTAAATGTTAAAATTCTGTAACGAGTTCTTTTTGCATAAGGATCATAGCCTCGAGCATTCATTGCTAAACTTAAATCATCGCTAATACTAAAGCAACTTACTAATAAAGGTACGATTAATGTTGTAATTGATTTTATTTTTCTAGAAATTAGACCTCTATTGTAGTCAACACCTCTACTTTTTTGTGCTTTCATTATACGATTAGCTTCTAATAATAAAGTTGGAATAAAACGCAACGCCAATGACATAGTCATAGCAACAACTTGAGTAGGAATTTTTAATAACTTTAATGGATACAAAAACCATTCAAAACCATAAGTAATATCCATAGGAGTAGTTGTGGCAGTAAAAATCATAGTTAAAGCTACCATCATAATGAGTCTAATTAATACCATAAAGGTATTCATTACACCTTCCCAATAAATAGTATAACCATTACTAAAAATAATCATTGGATGTAAATCAGTTTTCCCGCTGTAAGGTATAAATACGTTTATAATAAGTAAAAAGATTGCCATAAACCACATGAATTTTAAGCTCTTAATGAAATCTAAAAAAGATAGTTTAGAAATAATCATAAGTGTAGTTATAACCAAAATTAGTATTAATAAAACTGCATATGTATTCATAAAATTTCCATATGGCAAAAAGCACATCACCATAAAAGCAATTAAGCAGAATATTTTTAGTCGCGGATCGGCTCTATGAATTATAGTGTTATAATTAACGTATTTCCCAAAAACATTAGTCATGTTTTACCTCATAAATTAAATCGATTAATTGTTCAAAAGTGTTTATATTTTCTAAATTCCCTGCAAAACCCTTGTTTTTTAATAAATTTTTGACTTTATAAAATGTAGGTATTTCTAAAGATAATTTAGATAAATCTGTCTTATTAAACAATTCAACAGGAGTTGTTTCATCAATCAATTTTGAATCATTTAAAACGAAAACCTTATTAGCATAATTCATTACAACATCCATATCGTGAGTAACTAATACAATGGTTTTACCTTCATTATGAATCTTCTTAACTAAATTCATAATTTCTATTTTACCATTAGGATCTAACCCAGCAGTTGGTTCATCCAAAACTAAAATATCTGGATTGCTTGCTAAAACTCCTGCTATTGCAACTCTGCGTTTTTCTCCTCCACTTAATTCAAATGGACTTCTTTCAAAATATGATTCATTAATATTAACACTATTAAGTGCTTCTACAGCTTTTTGCTTTGCAATATCAGGTGCAACTTTAAAATTCAAAGGTCCAAACATTACATCTTTTATAATTGTTTGTTCAAATAATTGATATTCAGGAAATTGAAATACCATGCCAACTTTTTTTCTTAATAAAAAACTCTTTTTATTTGCTTTTTTAATTACTTCATCTTCTTTAAAAATTTGCTTTTTTAGTTTTTTATCTGAAGTTACTAAAAATTCATCAATTTTCGTAAAGCCTTTTGTTGGCTCTAGAAGGCCATTAAATGTTTGAATCAGGGTGGACTTGCCACTACCAGTTTTTCCAACAAGAGCAACAAAATCACCTTTTTCAATAGAAAGGGATATATCTTTTAATGCCTCAAAATTATCTAATTTATTGACATTATATGTATAAGAAACGTTATTAACTGTTATTTGCATAAATAATCACTTAATTCCTCTATACTTTTAATATTATCTGGTATTGTCATTCCTTTTTCTTTTAAAGCTTTTTTGACTTTTAAAACAAAAGGTAAATCTAATCCCAATTCAGTTAAATCTTTGGTATCCTTAAAAACTTCAACAGGAGTTCCTTCCCTATATATGTTGCCTTTATTAAGTAAAATTACATAATCACTAAGATAAGCTTCTTCGATATCGTGAGTGATAGATATAAAAGTAAGTTCAGGATTAGCTTTTCTCATATTAAAAATTAACTTTTTAATTTCTTCAACACCTTCAGGATCAAGCATACTAGTTGCTTCATCAAAAATAATAATATTTAAATTTAAAGCCAATATTCCAGCAATAGCTACACGTTGTTTTTGACCGCCACTTAATTCGTTTGGTTCTTTTTTTAAATATCTAGCCATATCTACTTTTTCAGCATATTCACGAACTATTTTTTGCATCTCTTGATGTGCAATACATCTATTTTCTAATCCAAAAGCAATATCATCTTCCACTGTTGAGCCAATAAATTGATTATCAGGATTTTGAAACACGATTCCGACAGTTTCTCTAATCTTTTTAACATTCTCTTCGCAAAGTAATAAATCATTTATATATATTTCTCCATGAAGAGGTTCAATTAAATATGCTAAAAGTTTAGCAAGTGTAGATTTGCCACTGCCATTATGTCCTATCAAGCAAACATACTGCCCTTTTTTTATGTTAAATGAAACATTATTTAAAACAGGCTCATCTTCTTGATAAGAAAAATCTACATTTTTAACTTGTACGGCAAACTCACTCATCTTTTAAGCTTACCTCAACAACTCTTCCTTTATATTTAGTTAATTTAACACCGGCTAATTCTAAAAGTTTTACACTAGCACGAGAAGATAATTGATCTTTATATTTATCACTTAAATAAACAACTTCTTTTATACCAGTTTGAATAATTGCTTTGGCACATTCATTACAAGGAAATAATGTAACATAAATTTTGCATCCATTAAGTCTAGATCCATCACGAGTATTTAAAATAGCATTAAATTCAGCGTGGCAAACATATAAATATTTATTGTCTAAATCTTCACCTTTTTCCCAAGTTAAACAAGAATCATCACAATGTCTAGGCATTCCATTATATCCGATAGATACAACTTTATTATCATCATCAACAATACAAGCACCTACTTGTGTAGAAGGATCTTTACTTCTTTTAGATGTTAAAATAGCTATGCCCATAAAGTATTCATCCCAAGTTAATCTGTCCATAATAAAGCCTCCTTCAAAACTATGACTATTTTACACTATTTAAACACTTTCTGTTATAATATATTTTATGAATGTTCTATTCTTCTTGACTCTTAAGAGTCAAATTAAGTATGCGACAAGTGATATGTCTGTAAGACAGGTTTTAGAAATTCTTGAATTTTATAGATATTCAGTTATTCCTTTGTTGAATAAGAATGGCAGATATATAGGCACAATAAGTGAAGGTGATCTACTTTTCTTTTTAAAAGATAATCCTTTTTCAACTATTGAACAATTTAATAGTGTTTCAATAATGCTTGTTAAAAGACATTTTGATTATCTTCCAATTGATAATTCAAAAGAAATATCTAATCTTATCCAAGTCGCTTATAATCAAAACTTCGTTCCAGTATTAGACGATAATTTAAACTTTATTGGAATCGTAACTAGAAAATCTATAATCAATTATTTATACAAAAACGAATAAAATATTAAACTTTTGCAAGGTTTTTCAAAATTTCGACCATTTTTTCCATTTGAGTTAATGAAACAAATTCAAATTTACCATGAGGAGAAAAATCGCCTACACCTAAATTTGGGCATGGTAATCCCATATATGTTATAGTTGCACCATCAGTTCCACCACGAATTGGGGTGTATTTTAATTTACAATTAGACATTAAATAAGCTTTATTAATCATTTGAAGAATTTCAGGATGTTTTACAAAATATGGGGCCATATTTTTATAATCATCTTTAATTTCAAGCTCAACTTTTAATCCATTAAAATCTTTAAGTACTTTTTGTTTAGCAATTTCTAATAATTCTTTTTTCTTTTCTAATAATATTTCATCGTGATCTCTTAATATAAGCTTAATCACTGTTTTGTTAACATCACCACTAAATTCATCAAGATGTATGAAGCCCTCATAATTTTCAGTTTTACTTGGGATCATTTCAGAAGGCAAATAATTATTAAATGCAATTGCGGCTAAAATAGAATTTATCATAACATTCTTTGCACTTCCTGGATGAACGCTTCTTCCGTAAAATGTAACCTTAGCACTTGCTGCATTAAAATTTTCAAAATTTGCTTCATATATTGATTCACCATCTAAAGTAAAAGCAACATCTGCTTTCATTTTTTCTACACTAAATTTCATTGGACCACGTCCAATTTCTTCATCAACAGTAAAGCAGATTGAAAAATTAAAATTTGATTTATCTTTATTATTTAATAAATATTCAATAAATTTGAAAATAATTACAATTCCCGCTTTATCATCTCCGCCTAATAAATGATGTCCGTCAGTAAATAATAAATCATCACCTATTAATTCTTTCATAAATGGAAAGTCTTTGACTTTTACAATATCTCCACTATCAAGTGTAACATCCTCTCCATTATATTCCTTAACAAACTTTGGATTTTTACATCCTCCAACAAAATCAGGGGCAGTGTCCATATGAGAAATCAAGCCTATGGTCTTGTCTTTTCCTAAGTCTATATATCCGTAAACATATCCAAATTCATCTTGATAAGCATTTGTAACGCCTATTTCATGCAAATCATTTACTAATATTTTGCCAAATGAAATTTGTGTTGATGTTGAAGGAATAGTTTCGCTTTCATCATTACTTATAGTATCTATTGCGATATATTTTTTAAATCTGTCAATTAATTCCATAAAAACTCCTATAAAAATTAAATAAATTTTCTATATTTTATACCTGTCTTTAGGCTGAAGCCCAATAATGTAGTGTTAAATTAATCAAAAAACAATTCGGCATTAAGTATATTTTC
>CAKPNG010000035.1 GCA_934168325.1 uncultured Bacilli bacterium | reverse complement strand
ACGTTTTCTAGACGTAATTTTTAAAACACAACTTTTCAGTAAAATAAATCTTTACTTCTTACCGAAAGGCTTTTTTAATAATATAACTAATTTAAAGATTGGTAAACTTTGGATATACATTTCACCATTTTCTTGTTCAACAAGTGTTCTTAAAGATGATAATCCTCCGCCTTCTATTATCTCTTTTTGTGGTTGAATTCCGTTATTTGTAATATTTATCTCAATCTGTTCATTATCTTCTTTAATAATAACTAAAACATGAGTTCCTTTAGCATGTTTTACGGTATTTGTAATGCATTCTAAAATAGCTGTTATTACAATCTTTTTAGGTATACTTTCATCTGGTTTATTGCCTTTTATTATTAAATCAACACCAATTGATTTAGCAACTTTATATAATTCTTTATAAGTATTATAAACATAATCATTTTTCATGTTATTGAATGCAATTAAATTAGTATCCCATATTTTTAGTAATTCATTTTTTTCTTTTGATGATAGATCAGAAGATAAACATTTGCTAGTAGTTAATAATAATTTACCTAATTCATCGTGAATATGAATTTTAGCATCTAATATCTCTTTATCTATAATGTATTTTTCAATATTATCACTATATTCACGTATTCTTTTATTAAAATCTAATAATTCTTTTTGTTTTTCTTTTAATTCTAAAGATAATTTATAACTCTGTGTAACATCAATTGCTAAAAGCTCATAAAATTTATTTCCGTTAATTAAATGTTCAACTAAATTAAAAGAATATACTTCATCATTGATTTTTATAATTGGATTATCTCCTTTTTTAATATTTTCAAAATTATTATTTTTTGAACAATTCCATAATTCTTCCCAAAATTGCATTCCATTTAATAATGGTTTATCAAACATCATTTTATAAAGAGAGTTAACCTTATAATTAGTTAGTCTTAATAATCCATTCTCTTCAAAAAAACATATTCCACTTGGTAAATTATCAAAACTTTCTTTTATACTCCTTTTCGATACTTGAGTATTTTGTAGATATAGAATTCTTAAAAAGACAAATATTATAAATATTAAAAAGATAATGATTAATATTATAAACAAAAATAAAGGGGCACTGGCAAAAAATAAGCAAATATTAGCGTAAGAATCTCCATCTTCTTTTTTAATAAAAGCCAATAACGTAATCAAAGCTAGTGAAGAAAATGCAAATATAAAACCAGATACTATCGGTATAACTATCTTAGTTCTACGAATAATAGACAAAAATAAATCACATAATGAAGTAATAGTAATTAGAAAAATAAATACTAATATAACTTTTTGAGATGATGTTGGTAAATCTAAAAATGTCATTTATTACTCCTTTATATTAATTTTTAAAGTTAGATAATAAGTATCCTCTTCTCTGATAATATCTATTAAATTTTTATATTTTTCGCACTTCAAATTATTAAATTCATAATTGCAATTAGCTTTTAAAGTGATCGCTAATCTCATAGTTATTTTATTAATATCATTATTAATATTTATAATTAAATAAGTTATATCACTTATGATCAATCGAATAGAATCCATGAAAAATTCAAATAAAAGTATGCCAATCTCAGCTTTTATTTTTTCTTTTGTATCATTAGCTAATAAATTCTCTATCCCATATAATCTTAAATAGTTAGTTATTTCTTTAATAGATAATATAATTTCATTAATATCAATATATTCGTTTTGATGTAACAATAATTCAAGATTACTTCTTCTTTTAATGTAAGCTAAATGAACACACGCTTCTTTAAAATTTTGATAAAAATATGTGTCATCTTCCTTTATTTTTAATAATAAATTGTTTGTCAATGATAAATCTTCTTTTAATATAATTAATAAATTATCATTCATGTAGTTTTTTTGTTTTATTTTAATTTCTTTTTTCTTTAATTCATTTTCATAAATTATTAAATTGCTATCTTCTTTTATTGCTTCATTTAAATTTTTAATATCATTTAGTAACTTATTTATATGAGATAAATCCTCAATATAAAAAATATATCCACCAGAAATATTTCTAGTAGATAAACGATTGTCATCATCTATAAAAATATATCCATCTTTTAATGCTTTTTTACAATTGTCTTTACTTAATTCTAAAAGATTATTAGAACCATATATTGGATTTAAATTTTTATCAGTAATTAAAGATGAAATTGAAGAATTACTAAAATAAATCTCATAATTTTCATTAGAAGGTATAAGACCAATCGCTATACAACTTTCAAATATAATGATAAAAGAAAAAGATAATAATTCAGGAACTTTATAAGAACGAGTCGAATAAATAAAACATAATATACAAACTACAGTACAAATCAAAAATAAAGAAATAGGAATCCATGTTTTTTTTTTGCATGAAGATACACTACATTTAATAATTAAAACTAAAATATAAGTCAATATTATAGTTAAAATCCATCCAATTGCTAAATAATATACAATTCCATGCTTATAATCAAAACTAAAGTTTTCAAAATTAGGTTTAAATTTGAACGCTAATTGATGAAAATCGTTAGTTAATATCAATATTATTAAGATAAAAGCTGGTATTAAAATTAAATAAATCCATCTTCTAATCGGATGTTTTTCATCTTGTGTTGTTTCTAAAGAAACAATTAAAGCTAATGGTGGAACAAGACATTGAGGAACATAAAATAAATACCATAAATACCTATTCATTCTCTCAGTTGAAGTAGTAAACTCATATTTTATATATCTTATAAATAGCCAAAAAAATAATAACGCTGCGATAATAAGTAATTTTCTTCTTATTTCTTTATTAATTATTCTTATTTTAATCGAATATCCCCAAATAAATATTAATAATAAAAATATACTCGTTGCACAAAAAGAACATACTTTAGTCCAATAAAAAGATAAATCTTGATCAATATATTGAAAAACGCCAGCTAAAATAAAGAATAATCCACAAATTATAAAAATTGTTGTTCTCTTAGTTAAAAATTTCATAACAAAAATTACTTATGTTTATTATTTTAACATATAATAACTAATAATAAAAACAACTCATTTATCTCTAAACAATCATTTTAATTGACAGAATTATTAATAAAATTTCAAAGTTGTGCTAAAATATACAAGAGGTTTTATGATAGAGATTAAAGAAGTAAAAACTAAGAAACAAATTAAAGATTTCATCATGTTTCCTATAAAATTGTACGAGAATTGTCCTTATTATGTTCCACAGTTTTATGGAGATGAAAAGAAATTATTTACTAAGAAAAATATTTATAAAAATGTCGCAAAACATAATTTTTTTCTTGCGTATAAAGATAATAAATTAGTCGGTAGAATCCAAGCTATTATACAACTTCAATATAATGAAATTCATAACGAAAAAAGAATTCGTTTTGGTCGATTTGATTGTATTAATGATAAAGAAGTTTCTAGAGCTTTACTAGATGCAGTTACTAAATATGGAAAAAGTGAAAATATGGACACACTTTGTGGACCATTAAATTATACAGATGCTGATCGAGAAGGCGTTTTAATAGAGGGTTTTAATGAATTATCGACTTTATTTGAATCTTATAATTATCCATATTATATAGAATTACTTGAAGATTATGGATTAGAAAAGGAAGTCGACTGGTTTGAATTTAATTTAACTAAACCAAAAGAAATTCCTGATAAATTAAATAGAATTATTGAAAAATCATTTAAAGTACATAAATTACATTTAGCACCATTAAACATATCAAAAAGAAAATATCTCAAAAAATATGGAATGAGTGCTATGGATGTATTAAATGAAGCATATAAAGATTTATATGGTGTAATTCCTTTAAATGATCAAATGAAAAAGCAAACTATTAAACAAGCTAGTTTAATTATTAAAAAAGATTTCTTACCTATAATTTTAGACGAAAATGATAAAGTAGTTGGATTTGGATTATCAATGCCTTCTATTACTAAAGCTTTAGTTGGTACTACTGGTAAATTATCAAATCCAAAAACATTATTTAAGATTCTTAAATGTTTAAAGAGACCTGATGGTGCTGAACTTCTTTTAATTGGATTATTACCTCAATATAAGCGCCTTGGTATTAATTCCATTTTTATTTATCAAATGTTAGATGCATTTGTTAGTAAAAAACTTAATTTTTATGAAACAAATTTAAATTTAGAAACTAATACTGCTGTTATGAGTCAATGGAAACGGTTTGACTATAGACAACATAAAAAGAGAAGATGTTTGGTTAAAAAGATATAGATTCTAGTAAAAAACTCTGCAGAACTACATTTTTTTAATAATTTTTAAATTATAATTTATTTAATATATTTTTGATCTCTTTTTTAACATAATTGATATCATTATTAGAAAGTAAAGGAATAATTTTTTGAACTTGATTAGGTGTCTTATCCCGCCATTTTAATTTTTCCAATAATTCAATCATTTCATCATCAAATCTTTTTTTAATAATTCTAGCAGGATTACCAACTACCACTGAATATGGAGGAATATCATTAGCGACAACTGCATTTGCTCCTATAATAGATCCATCACCAACATGAACTCCTGGTAAAAAAGTAACATTTTGACCAATCCAAACATCATTTCCAATTATAGTATCACCTTTGTTAGGTAAGTCTTCGGTTTTAGCTGAATTTTGTTTCCATCCATTAAATATATAAAAAGGATAAGTAGAAACAGAGGTCATTTGATGATTCGCGCCATTCATAATAAATTCAACACCTTTACCAATTTGACAGAACTTACCAATAATTAATTTATCACCTATAAAATCATAATGGTGTGTAACATGGCTTTGAAAGTTTTGACCATCAAAATATGTAAATTCACCTACAATAATGTTTTTACAATTTATTAAAGTTGGTTTTATATAAACAACACTTTCGTTTTTAGATTTAAGGGGATGGATTCTTTTCCAATCTGGTTTGTCAGCTTTATCTGCTGCAATCATTAAACCTTCATTCTCTTCTATTGGTATATCTAAAAATTCATTTGCGTTAACTTTAAATTCAAGAATTAACTTAATAACTTTATCAAAAGACATATCAGTTAATCCAGTTTCTATCTTATTAATCATTGATTTATGAGTATAACCTAAAGCTTCAGCAAATTCTTGTTGTGACATGTTGTTATCTAAACGTATTTTTTTAATTCTATCTCCTAATACATTGTATGCCATATTTTCTCTCCTTAATTATGATTATTTATTAATTTGCTTAATATTATTTTTATTAAATAAGTCTTTTTCTCTATTAGCTTCTTTATATAATAAGATTAATCTTTCTTCTTGAGAAATATTTTGAGAAATTAACATTGAATTTAAATATTCTAAATTACTTAAAATAGCTAATTCGATTGTATTTGCATAATCTCTAACATAACCTTGTTTATTAGGATTTGCACTTCTCCATTCTTTTGCAGTTATACCAAATAAAGCAACATTTAATAATTCTGCTTCACTAGCGTAAATATAGCTTTTTTGCTCGCTGCTTAATTCAGTAGGAATCAAATATTCTTTAATAGAATCCGTATGTATAAGATAATTTAATTTTGTTAATAATCTTTTGCCTTGCCACTCAAGTTGTTCTGATTCTTTAATTTTTAATCTTTGGAATTCTTTAATAATATAAAGCTTAACCTCTGGAGATATTCATGATGCAAATTCTAATGCAATATCTCTATGAGCAAATGTGCCACCACCATATTTTCCGGATTTAGTTCTAAAGTCAATAGCGTTAGTATTTTTAATCCATTTTGTTGGAGTCATTACAAAATAATTATGTCCAGACTCATTTTTAAACTGGTCGAATTCGACTATATTAAAATGAGGATTATTAATTTGTTCCCATATACCTATAAATTCTATTGTTGCTCTTAATCTCATCCAATTCTTTATTACATCAGCAGGAAAATCAGGATTATTAATTTTTGCTAAATTAGTAAGACTTATAAAATCCTCATCCCTCAATTCCTGTAACATTAATTTCGATATTTTTAACTGTTATTTTATTCACTAAATTGTTTCCTTTCATTATAATTATTCTACCATATATATTTTAAATATTCTACTACTAATAATAGAAAATAATATAAAAAACGCCGAGTTTTCTTCGACGTTACGATTACATATAGTGTCAGTACTTTCATTTTATTACAAAGAGATATATCAATTGGTAAAAAATTAATTTACTTTTTATAAATTCAAGTAAAGAAAAGAGCCCGATTAGGAGCTCCTTTAAATCATAATAGACAATGTTAATTAATCAAATACTCTATGCTAATATAATGAGGGTATATCCTAAATTCGGTACAATTTTTGGAATAGCAAGCATCAAATCCTGAATATTTGTCAAGAAATCTAAAACCGAGTTCAACAAAAGTCTTGTTTACAATATCTGAGTCTGTTTTCATGCTTATTCCGTAAATTTCTATTGATGAGTCACAAATATAAATAAACGAAACAACATACATTTCATTTTTTAACCTCATTTGATAAAAACAATATTCATTAGGGAACGATTTCTTCTCATTTTCATCTTTATCGAAATTATACTTCGAATCTAGATAGCGAATAGTATTTCCGCTTTCCTGATAAATATTATCTTCAACCAAATCTGCGCGAGTCACTGTATCACAAATCCAATAATCTAGAATGTAATCGTCAGGTCTAACTAAAGGATCTACACTGTTATGACAAGACACTAAAGTAAAAACAAAAATAAAAGAGAGCAGAAGCAGAAAACAACGTTTATTTTTCATGACAATCACCACCTTATTTACTATAAACTGTATTTAAAGGTCGAACAGCATAAAATCCGACAAAGAGATTATAATTTAGACCATTGCCAGAATCTCTATCACAAGTTCTAGGATCCATTATCAATTTACCATCACTATCAACATTTTTTACTGGTGTAGTTCCAGGCTTATGTGACCAAGTTCCATCAGAATTTTGACGATACCAATGATAATCATATTGATATCCATCACCAATAGAATATTGATTATCTATAACAAACGCAACTTTGTATGTTCCATCTGGACAAGGCTCATTAGCGTCAATTTGATCAAAGCCAAAGCCTAAAATATTAGCATCACTTTCAATAGCGGAAACAACTTTGTCTGTATTCAATAAATCATCCATTGAAATAGTTTTCCCATTTGCCTGGCCAGGCTGCATTGGTTTAAGACTATTTGTGGTTGGATTAACTTGTGCGTTAACTGCATATGAATAACAATTTGTGTATTGGTAAAGATAATAATCTACCCGTAAGAATTGATTGACAACTGTGTTATTCCATGTATCAGGCATATAGTCCAATTCGGAACCAGATAATGGCAAATTATAGTCGGATTCATAAAAAGCCATATTGCCAATACAAATTCTACCTTTATTACTCTCACCGTTGCTTACTCCGCTGTATTTGGAATAAAATCTAACACGATAAGCAGGTTGTACAAACTCAATTTTATAGGTATTTTTATTATTTCTATTTCTAGGTAGATTTGTTTCACTAGCCAATAAATCTAAAACAGTCACCCACTCATCTTCAATATATTGTTGAATAACCGCTATACCATTGCTACTAGTAAGCCGCTCACTTGATTGTTCTCTCCAGTGAGATAAATCTACATCAATCCTTTTTAAAGCAGTTTCAAAGCGATATTCAATAAATGCCTCATTTATTCCTTTTTTTATTGGAGACATTACAATATCTTCGTTATGTATATAACCTACACGATATCTTCTTGTTTCAAATGTAAAACCACGGATAGTATGTGATTCAAACTGTGTTTTTGTAGATTCATCGGTTGGGTAAGCGTCCGCAAATCCATACTCTTTAGGAACAATATATGGTCTATTTAAATATGAATTAGGCTTAGTGAATTCTACTCTGCACCAATAGTCATCCCAATAGGGATATGTATTAGAATTTAATGTTAATAAAACATAATATTTCTTGCCAGAGATATCAAAACGTACTTTTTCCCATTGCGAAGTAGTTAAAGTATAAGATAACGATCTAATATTTGTAACTTCAAAAACGCTAATCCTATTCAAATTTAATATTGAAAAATTAAAATACGGATCCTTATTATACTCCCGCTTTTCAGAATATAATGATTTCCGAGAGAAAGTAGGTATCATATCTGCATAATTGCCAGAAGTCAATTCAATTTCTCTAGGAAAAATGAATGTTGATGAACTACTTCCTTCACCAGATTGAGAAAAATACTTTTGACCAAGGTTTTTTTCTGAATTAACCTCAAGAGTGACTGCACTTACAATTTCAGTATATCCTAGATCAGACAACGAAACATGAGTTAATGCAATACCGCTATTTTCATTTCTCCAACCTGTGTGCACATATATTTCTTGATAAAAAGAATCATAATCGTAGGCTATAACGGAATGTGCTTTTGAGGTATTAGGCTGCCTAACAACTAAAATCACTGGGTTGCCTTCCTTGATATTGTTTACAACATTAGATTTCATTTGGGGAGCGTTGTTTATGTCATAAAGATTAACGACTACTTCGCTGTCAGAATTGTTCTTGTAATCATGAATATAATAATCAACTAACTCGTAAATGTCTTCTCCGCTTAGCCCCAAATTACCATTTGCTTCATCAAAATTTATTATCCCAAAATATTGCTTAGATAAGTCGAATAATTCAAATTGAAAATAAGTATCTTTGTTTTCAGTGGCTATAGATAAATATTCTTCAACAGTTGCATTAGAGAACAAACTAGATGGTTCAAATTTAATACCCGGTGATTCAGCATTTGTTGGAACTAAATAAAAATCTGCTAGAGGTTGTCTATCTATTGAGTAATTAGAGACAACATCATATGAATTTTCAATAATACTATCATCCCAATACACGTCATAAAACGATAGTAACATTCCTATAGAAACATATCCACAAGAACCAAACGCATTATTTCCAAAATTATCCCTCAAATTACTAAAATAATAAGATGCATATGTATTATCAATATATGTTTCATCATCAATGTTAGAAGTTAACTGATTAAATAATTCATTTGTACTTTGGTCTCTCATGCATGCATTCGCTAAAACTTCAACATCATCTGTTTCTTTTTGAGATAAAGAACTCGCTGTATTTAGCGTTTTAGTAAGCGAAAAAATAAAGCTTATCAATGAAACAAAAATAGCAAAACTTGGTTTCATATTATTTTCTCCTAGTTTATTTACATTTTAATTATACGAAACCTATGCGTTTTATTCAATTTAATAAACTTTTATGAGTTCTTTATCAGAAAACATAGGGGGTTTTGTCTTTCTAGTAGAGAAATATTTTGAGAAATTAACATTGAATTTAAATATTCTAAATTACTAAAATAGCTAATTCGATTGTATTTGTATAATCTCTAACATTACCTTGTTTGTTAGGATTTGCATTTTTCCATTCTTTTGCAGTTATACCAAATAAAACAACATTTAATAAATCAGCTTCACTAGCGTAAATATAGCTTTTTTGCTCGCTGCTTAATTCAATAGGAATCAAATATTCTTTAATAGAATCCGTATGTATAAGATAATTTAATTATGTTAATAATCTTTTGCCTTGCCACTCAAGTTGTTCTGATTCTTTAATTTTTAATCTTTGGAATTCTTTAATAATATAAAGTTTAACCTCTGGAGATATCCATGATGCAAATTCTAAAGCAATATCTCTATGAGCAAAAGTGCCACCGCCATATTTTCCTGACTTTGTTCTAAAACCAATTGCATTAGTACTTTTCGCCCATTTTATTGGAGTCATTACAAAGTAATTATGCCCAGACTCTTTTTTAAACTGGTCGAATTAGACCCTGTTAAAATCCTTATTATTAATTTGCTCCCATATTCCTATAAATTCTATTGTGGCTCTTAGTCTCATTCAATTCTTTATTACATCAGCAGGAAAATCAGGATTTTTAATTTTCGCTAAATCAGTAAAACTAATAAAATCATCATCTCTAATTCCTGTTATATTAATTTCAATATTTTTAACAATTATTTTATTCACTTAACAATTTCCTTTCGATATATTTATTCTACTATGAATATATTTAATATTCTACTAATAATAAAAGATTTTTTGCATAAAAAATGGGGCTGTTGAAAAACTGATTAACTAACAGCCCTTTTATTTTGCAAAAAAAGACCAAAAATTAATAAATTCCTGGTCTTTGATATAATAATCTTTGCTTAGGAGATTATTATATGGGTTATTTTACCACAATTCAGATGCTTTTAGACATTCCTACAAGTTTAGAAGTTAAGGAAGGGGAAGAAATTGATAGTTTTTTACTTTTATTAGAAGAATCTAATGTAGGAGAAATTATAACTAAAAACATTAAAAGCAACACCTCAAAGGGTGGTAGAATTGGCTACAACAAATATAGAATGTTTGCCATGATTTTGTATGGATTTAGTTATTACAAAGTTACTTTAAGAGAATTAGAAAATGCGTGCAAATTTGACATACGTTTTATGTATATAATGAATGGATTAAAACCAGATTATTCTACTATTTGTAAATTTATCAATACATTTATTATGGCTAATATAGGCGAAATTTTTGCTCGAATAACAACTATTATTTTTAAAAAATTACAAATTAAAATGGATATAGCTTATGTTGATGGATCAAAATTTGAAGCGAATGCAAATAAATATAAGTTTGTTTGGAAACCAACAACCTTTCACGAGCGAATGACTTTAAAGGCATCAGAAATAATTAAGACTTATGATCTAATTAAAGACTTTCAAACACCTTCTTTGATTACAAGTAAAACGATTGCACTTGCAATTAGCAATCTTTACGCTAAATCTACTTATACTAGCAATTTCAACATTGTTGAAAAAGTTTTAAGCTCCTTGCTTAAAAAAGTACTGGAATATGAAGAAAAAGAAAGGAAATGTGGCGACAGAAAATCGTTTTATAAAACAGATACAGATGCTATCGCTATGGCTTTAAAAGCTGATTATTATGCTGGGTTAGGATCAAATATGCATGCAGCATACAATGTTCAAATAATTGTGATTAACGGTTTTGTTATGATGGTTTATGTAAGTCAATCAAGGACAGATATTAAAGATTTCATTCCTACAATCGAATCTTTTTACAAGTATTACCATTGTTACCCGAAAAAAATACGTGCTGATGCAGGTTACGGATCATTGGAAAATTATAGATATTTAAAATATCATAACATCAAATCGTTTGTTAAACATTCTAGTTGGGAAGGCAATGTTTCAGGAAAGTATCCTGATTGTTTTAAATTAAATAATGATGAACAAACGATCACTTGTCTTAATGACAAAATAGGTTATCAAATAATATTAGAAAAGAGACATACTAGAAAATCGAATAATGTCTTCTTTAAAGTCGAAGGATGCAATTCTTGTTTATTTAAATTGTATTGTAAAAAATATATGAAAGTTATAGATGAAGATTTTAAAATATTTGAATCAAATATTGAGTTTTTAAAGCTTAAACAAGAAACTGAGAATAATCTTCTAAGTGCTGAAGGAATTGAAGCTAGAGTAAACAGATCTATTCAAGTAGAAGGCGCTTTTGGTAATGAAAAGCAAAACAGGAATTATGATAGATTACGTAGACGTAGAATTGAACCTGTAGAAGCTGAAATATGTTTATCTTTTCTTGGCACTAATTTAAAAAAATATTTTAGATATATGGCTTTAAAAAGGATGCCCCTTTTTTGGAAAGCACCACCAAAAATGGAAGCCGAATCATTTAAGAAACCATCACCTAAAAAACTATCAAAAAAAGGTCAAAAAATAAATCAAAAATTTTACAAAAATTAAACATACTTTAGTATGTTTAAAAACTCAAAAATTTTACAAAAAAAGGGCTATCTAGAAACCGATTAATTAATCAGTTTTTCAACAGCCCCATATAAATTACAATTGTCTTTGTGCCATCGCTTTAATACAAAACGACACCCCTACTAGATAAACGAAACCCCTTAATAAATACTTAATGCCACTTCTTTGCTTACGTTTGAAGTTGTTTAATTGTCGAGTATAAATTCAATTAAATAAAATTGATGCAATTAAAGGCAAACATAAGGGTTTTATGGGGCTATTTTATTATTCAAAATGTGTTTGATAGACTTCGTTTAATGCTTCAATTCTAAGTGAACGAGATTTTTTATTTATATCATTGTTATTATTCTTTTTCTCCAAATATAAATCTCTTACTTCTTGCCAAAAGCCATGTTCTTTTATTGCATCAACTCTATCGTAAAATTCATAGAATGGAGCTGGTTGTTCTTGCCAATAATAAGAGTTTTGTCTTTTATTGAAATAAACCAATTGTTGATGCCACTCGTCATCATTGTCCCAATAATCATGTACTATTGCTATATCACAACTATATAGAATTTTTGAATGCTTACTGTCTATAACTTTAAGAGTAATAACACGCGAACTATTTTCACAGTAGCCAAAGCAGTATTTTTTACCAAACTTATTTAATGAATTAATGAACATAGTTTTAAGTTCTTCAGCAGAATATTTTTGTTCATCATCGTTTGGATAAACATTGATATCAAAATCGAAACCTGTATTTGTTTTAGCATCATAAGTAACTAAATTCAAAGAATCACTACCTTCAAATTTGAACTGAAAAGTAAATTCTTGTTTTAGATCCTTTTGGACTAGATTTAACAATTCTACAATTTTATCCCTTATTGGTTTTCTAAATTTTCTTGAAGCATACTCGTAATGATACATACTTAAAGACCTCCTAAATAAATATTGTCCCCATGCCTACCATTTGAAGTATGTATCTTTTCTTCAAATCAAATGATTATACATTTCAATTATCAATTTGTCGATAGTTATCGTTCATTTTCATAAACTTTCATACAAAAAAGAAAAAGACGCGAATTGAAGCACTAAACGCAACTTTAATAATTTAAATCAAATTTGTAAGACTAAACGCATTACTCTTCGCACATATATACATCACTCTAAAAACACACGATATCAACTACATTTTTGAGGTATTTTTAAGTATTTTAAAGAATTATGAAATAACCATAAAACTAACTAAAAACACTGCAAAACTAAGGCTTTTTACAAAGAAACGATTTAATTCAGTTTTTGAGATTTTCAGATTTTCATAATATTTGGCTCGTATTTTTCGTGAGTCCCCCTTGCTCGGTACCCCAAGGATAATTTAAAGGCTACCTTGGGGAGGGAACGTTCAAGATTATTTCAAAGTCATTAAAAAAGAGAACCACAATTGTATTCATGATTCCCTCAAAATTTAATTTTTAACGATAATTAAAATAGATTATCATTTTTTATTTTTCTCTAATTCCCATAGCTTAATAACTCCATCAAAGTAATCTTGCCTAGTTATTTTTCCCTCGTAAAACTTCTGGGCTAATTCATATTCCTTCGTATAAAGCTCAGAATAATTAGATTTAGTCAACGTTGGTTCCTTTTTAAAATACTCTTTATAATAATCTAGACCAATATTTTTTGCAAAATCAATATCTTCTTCTTTGACATAGCACCAACACCAAAAACCTTCTGGATCTTGATTATCTAAGAAGTGAATCATCTTATACATATTCTTTGTTTCATCAAACTCTACTATTTTTCCTAACTCATATTCCAAATTGATGTAGCAAATTATGTAGACAACGTCGCCTTTTTTAAATTTATGATTCATATTAAGCATTAGGATTTGGATTTGGACTATCAGGATGGACTATAGGATCATTCGAGCCAGTTGGATAATAATATAATTGTCCAAAGAAACTATGAGTCCAATGCATTGGCTGTGTTTTAATTCTTACAATTTGGCCATTAACAACTTCACAATTATGAAAATGTTTCATAAAAATAGCATCAGAATCAGTAGAGAAGTCAATTTCAGGTGAATTTGTAGTAACTCCAGAGCCAGCATATAAAATCAAACTTCTTGCTTTATTTTGGTACCAGGTATATGAACTTAATCCAAGTCTATGAGTCCCCCATTCTACACAAAAATCAAAACTGACTGGAATATGACAAATTTGAAAATCATTTTTAGAAACGTAGCGCATCAAAAATATATCACCTGTCCATCTAGCTTTTTTAACAAGAGCAGCTTGAGCAGCTACATCGCGGGTTTCTACTTCTTGAAATGTCAATTCTTTATTGCCTACAGTCACCGTCCCTACATTTGAAGATTCTTCCACTTTGGCTTTTGCATCATCAAAATAAGAATTAATTAAATATGCAAAAGCACTAAATTGTTCAGCAAACCAATTTTTAATGTCTTCAAAAACAGAACAAATTTGCTCCCAGTACTGAACAATAATGACAGTCAAAGCAATCAAAGCACCAACAGCGAGTCCAACCGCTAGTACCCAACCAATAAATGGTATCCATCATGTAGAAATTGCAGCTGACAAAGTGCCAACAGCTCCTGTAAATGCGCTGATAGCTGCTTGGGTTAATCCTGCACTGCTTAATATTCCAACCAAAGCAGTAGTAACTACCGCCATAGTAGTAATATGCCCGTACTTAGGTGGAATAGTCAAGTCAAGATATTTATTTTGGTTTAAAGCAACATATTTATCAAAAGTAAAATCAGCCCTTCTTAAATCATCATATCTCTCTAATTGAGTTGTTGTTAAAGATATTTCGAGATTTAGTTGATACTCATGCATAACTTCCCCATAAGTTGGAGCCACATAATTAATGTTAAATTCCGGTAGTGTGATCGATTCTTTAACGTCAACATTTAAGCCAGTAATATCAATATAACTGTTAAATTCTTCTTTGTAGTCTTCAATAGCTCTGCTTAAGATTTCTTCAGGATCTTCGGTATCCTCTTCATCACTAGCAGAGTTTGCAAGACGCATAACTTGTTGAGTAACGTTTTCGTTAATTTTGTTAATTTCATTTGCAACCGCAACAGGTTTTCCAGCACTAGTTAAAAAAAATGCTGCACCTATTGCTAACATGAATAATCTTTTTAGTTTCATAATTTCCTCCCTTTTTTTAAAATTATAGCACTAGAATTATATTTTGTTTAATTTTTAAATAACTACTAAAATTGTAAACTATTTATATTTTTCACCGAGTTTGTTAGCCCAGCTTTCAGTATAAAAAGAATAGTAACTGACGTTATGCTTCTCTCTATACTTACTAAAACATCCACACCAGATAAGACTTGGTACCTGAGTTTTATGAGATTTTTTATCAAAAAACGTAGGGGTATCATTTCTCTAATAGGGTATCATTTCCCGTTTTTAGAATATAGTACTACAATTGTTTAGAATTTAATTCCAATTAAACCATTTAAAATCTCGAATAAATC
>CAKPNG010000034.1 GCA_934168325.1 uncultured Bacilli bacterium | reverse complement strand
AAAATAATGATTTTAAACAAAAAGAACTTTATTTTGCCTGGTTTTTCCTTCAACGGACTTTACTTTTTAAATTGAGCGAAAGTTTCTAAAATTATTCTTAGAAACTTTTTTTAATTCATCAAAACCATATTTAGATATGAATTTTTGTGTGAATTCATCAACATTTTTCCCAGCACCTAATGGAAAATTTAAATTATAGTGCTCATTTAAAGACTCTATTTCTTTTAAGAAATAATATCGAGCAATACAACTTCCTAAAGCAACACTTGGAAAATAAGTTTCGCCTTTTTCTTTAAAGATAATATTTTTTAAAATTGATTTACTACCTTCAAGATATTCGTAGTATTGTTTTTCAGTACAAAATTGATCCATATAGATATTTTTAACATAAGGACATTTTTTATATAATCTGGTTAAAACAAAATTGTGCAAAATAGCTTTTATTTTATTAATATTAAATCCTTTATTGATTGCATTATTGTATTTTTCATTTGTTAATACTTTAACTTCATAAAATACTTTCTTTAAAAGAAGAGGAACTACTTCCAATATTTTACTATCGGTTAATTTTTTACTATCTTGAATGCCATATTCAGAAATTAGTTTCATTGTATCGTGGTCAGCATAAGCAGCACATACAACAATTGGTCCTAAAAAATCTCCAGTACCAACTTCATCACTTCCGATTTGTGATTCAACATCTATAAAAACAACAGATTCTTTTTGCAATTTAGCTTTTTTAGGTATTATTTGGGTATTAGGACAATACTTTTTCGCTAAAGAAAGATAATCTCCACCTTGGAAAGTTACTTTAAAAGTAACACCTTTTTTATTTTCGTAAGCAGTTATTATATGTTCATCAGTTTTAGCGACAAAAAGAATATATCCGATATTTCTTTCGGTAATATTATCTTTAAAATCTTGCTCGATTTTATCTAATGTATTTTTATCAACTTTTATTGTAATCACGATTTAATAATATCATAAACCCTATTTTTATGCTAATATACTTTAATATGAAAGACATTAAATCTATTTTAGAAATCGATAAAATAATTGAGGAAATTGGAAAATATTTAAAAACTAGCATAGGTGGTATTTTACTTGAAAATATCAAAGTTTTTCCATCAAAAGAAATACTAAATATAGAGTTTTCTAAATTAAATGAAATGTTTTCTATTATCAATAATTATAAAGATATTCCACTTAATGGGGACTTAATTGCAAAAGAAGTTCTTGATAAAGCAAAAAAAGGCAGTTATTTAGATGAAATTGAATTAAATAAAATTAAAGATGAAATGTTTTTAGTTTTTGAAATTATTAGATTTTTTAAACAAGTTAGTATAGAAACACCTTTTTTAGCTAAACTTGTTAAGAAAATGGTATTTGTTGATTCTTTATATAAATCAATTAATTCAAAAATATCTAAAGAAAATAAAGTGTTTGATAATGCTACCCCTAGATTAAAAGATATTCGTTATAAGTTATCTTTTATAGATAAAGAAATTCATAAGCAAATTATACAATTAGCTGAAAAGTATAATGCCTATTTAGTTAATGATTCATATGTATTAAGAAATGGACATTTTGCTTTAGCTGTTAATAGTAGTGATAAAAGTAAAGTTGATGGTGTGGTGCATGATTTAAGTGATAGTGGTCAAACTACATTTATTGAACCTACTGTTATAGTTAATTTAGAAAATCAAAAACAAATATTAATTATTCAAGAAAAAGATGAAGTAAATAAAATTTTAAAAGAACTTACTAATGAATGTATAAAATATGAAGATATAATATCTTTAAATAACAAAATTATTGGGCAATTTGATCTATTAACGGCAAAAGTGAAATATGCTATTCATAATAATGCAGTTATTCCTCAAATAAGTGAAAAACAAGAAGTGTATCTTATTGATGCTAGACACCCTCTTATTGATCCTGATAAAGTAGTTCCTAATACTTTTATTATGGATGAGATTCATCCTATGATGCTAATAAGTGGACCAAATGCAGGTGGAAAAACAATCGCACTTAAAACAGTTGCTATGCTTTCTTATTTAGCTAAGCTAGGAATTCCTATTACTTGTAGTCCAGATAGTAGAATTGCATACTTTAAAAATATTTTTGTTAATATCGGGGATAATCAATCTATTGAATCTAATTTATCAACCTTCAGTGCTCATATAAGCGACATTTCAGTAGTTATTAAGTATATAACTAGTAGAGATTTAGTAGTTATAGATGAATTAGGCAGCGGCACGGATCCTAAAGAAGGTGATGCTTTATCAATAGCTGTTGTCAAATTTTTACTCCAGAAGAAATGTATAAGCATGATAACTTCTCATTTTTCGTTACTCAAAAAATATGGACTAAGTAATCCAAAAATAATCAATGCATCATTTTTATTTAATCAAGATTTATTAGAACCAACTTTTAAAATGTTACTCGGAGTAAGTGGAAAATCATTTGGCTTTTTAATTGCTAAGAAATTTGGATTACCATATGAAATCATTAATGAAGCTAAAAAGATATATAAGAAAAATTATTTATCTGAAACTGATATAAAAATAGAATCAATAGAAAATAAGGAACAAGAATTAATTAGAAGAGAAGAATCTTTAAAAGAAGAAGAAACCAAAATTGATTTTCTTAAAGCTGAATTAAAAATTAAAGAAAAATTATTAAATGAAAAAGAAGAAAAACTTAAAGCTAAGAAGATAGAAGAATTTGATGATTTAATTGATTCTAAAATCGATGAAATAAATAATATCTATGATGATTTTCTTGAAGATAAGCAAAATAAATTAAAAGAAACAGAGGAAAAATTAAATTCATTAAGTTTAAAAGAAAAGAAAGATGAAAATTTTGCTGTTGGCGATTATGTTTATGTAAAATCTTTAAATGAAAAAGGCAAAATAACTCGAATAAAAGGGAATAAAATAACATTTAATGATGAAAGTGGATTTACTTTAACAACAACAAAAGATTATTGTGAAAAAATTGATGAACCTGTAGAAAAATTAACCTCAACTCGCAATATTGATAAAGAATTAAGTAGTCTTAAACCTTTATCGCAATCTTTAAATTTAGTTGGATATCATCTTGATGAGGGAATAAATGCTTTAGACCAATATCTCGATAGTTGTGTATTAAGAAAATATAAAGAAGTTCGTGTAATTCATGGATATGGCAGCGGACAATTACGTAATGCCATCCATAATTATTTAAAAAAATCCCCATACGTATCTAGTTATAAACTTGGTGATGAATCAAATGGCGGAAGTGGATCAACAATAGTATATTTAAAATGAACGATAGAATAAAAGAAGATATAAATTTATTACCTAATAAACCGGGTTGTTATCAAATGTTCGATGATAACAATGAGATAATTTATATAGGGAAAGCTAAAAATTTAAAAAATAGGGTTTCTCAATATTTTTTGCGCCCACAAAGTGGTAAGACTTTTGCAATGGTTTCTCATGTAGATCATTTTGAAATAATTATTACAAAAAGTGAAAAAGAAGCCTTTATTTTAGAAATGAATTTAATTCAAAAATATTTACCTCGATATAATATTTTATTAAAAGATGATAAACATTACCCTTATATTGCAGTTCATAAAGTTAAAGATCCTTATATTTCGATTGCTAGAAATTTAAAAGATAAAAAATGTAAATATTATGGACCTTTTCCTATATCAACAAATGCTTATGACACAGTAAATATTTTAAATAAATTATTTCCGTTAAGAAAATGTAATAAGGTACCAAAAACCCCTTGTCTATATTACCATTTAGGGCAATGCCTTGCTCCTTGTATAAATAAAATCGATCTAAGTAGTTATAATAAAATTATTAATGATATTGAAACGTTTTTAAAAGGAGACAATAAAAATGTTTTAGATGAACTCAAGAAAAAAATGAATCAATATAGTGAGAATCTAGATTTTGAAAATGCATCTGAAATCAAAAAATATTATGATGCAATCAAACATATTAATGATAGACAAACAGTTGAATTATTCGACAAAATTGATCGAGATATATTTGCTTATAACATTAGAGATAATTATTTATCTTTGTCTAATTTTATTTATAGAAAAGGAATTCTTATTGGAAAAAGAAACTTTGTTTATGAAATTATTGATGATATTAATGATTTTGTAAGTGATTTAATCTTACAATATTATGATTATAATATTGTTCCTTCGGAGGTAGTTGTAAGTAATGAAGATATTAAAAATAATTTATTAGGTATATTAGATTCTAGAGTTGTTGTTCCAGTTAAAGGTAAATTATTCGAAATTTTAAATTCAGTAATTAATAATGCAAAAGAAGATTTGGATGAGCATTTTGTTAGTGCAAGATTAGAAGATGATAAATTAGAATTATTAACTGAATTAGGGAAGATATTGAATATTAAAACACCGATAACCATTGAATTATTTGACAATTCTCATTTGCAAGGTACAAATGCAATTGGAGCAATGGTTTGCTTTAAAAACGGCGAGCCTGTTAAAAGAAATTATCGTAAATATAATATTGAGTCTTATAATAAAAAAGATGATTTATCAAGTATGAAAGAAGTACTTTATCGTCGATATAGTCGCTTAAAAGAAGAAAATGGACCTTATCCTGATTTAATAATTTTAGATGGAGGTAAAAGTCAATTAGAAGTAGGTAAAGAAGTTCTTAACGAACTCAATTTAAATATTAATATTGTAGGACTTGTTAAATCTGATAAGCATAAAACAAGCGGATTAATCGATACAAATTTTAAAGAATATTATTTTGATGACAATAAGCCTATATTTTATATGCTTACAAGGATGCAAGATGAAGTACATAGATATGCGATAACTTCTCATATTAATAAGCGTAATAAAAGTATGTTTATAGATATTTATGATAAAATAAAAGGGATAGGACCTAAAAAGAAGGAACTATTAAACAAGACTTTTCCTACAATGAAAGAGTTATATGATGCTAAACTTGAAGAATTTGAACAATTACTTCCAAAAGTGTTAGCTATAAAATTATATGAATATTTACACGGAGATATAAAAGATGAATAAGGAAATATTTGATTTATTACAAGATAAAAATACAAATTATGATGATATCATCAATATAATTAATAAAATTCATTTTGTTAGTAACGATATAGAAGAAATGATTAATTTTTTAAGCTTTCAAAACAAATACGATTTTGCAAATAAATTATATAATGATTATCGTAATGACTTAGAAAAGAATAATTATATAGCTTCAATGGTTTGCCATTTTATAATACTTATTGGTCAAGAAGATTATGAAGAATTAGAGTTAGTAAAAGAAGAATATCTTAATGCTCCATATGTAAGTCAAGAAGTAGAAGAATTTTTAAATTCAATTGATGATAATATTGATCAATTAATTAAAGTTTTTAAGAATAATAAATTATTAACATCTGATGAAATTGATATAAATCAAACAAAAAAATTGTTGTCTAGTAAGGATACTAATAATGTTTATATTGGATTATATCAAGCAAACAAATTAAAAGAAAAAGATGGAATAGATATGACATCATTTATTTATAAAATATGCCAAAATACTACTGAATATTCACTAATTTTCGCCTATTTAGTTGATTTTTTAATATGTGAACATTATTCTTGTGAATTATATGTAAATAAACTAGGTGAAGATATAACAATAAAAACAAGTGATTATTTTGATGTGTACGAACATAAACAACAAGAATATTCTGATCTTCTTGATAAACTTGAAGGTATAGCTAAAGATATTGGGATATATCAAGCTTTTTATGACTTAGCTAGAAAAGCTTTTTATTGGATTATTCCTGAGTATATAAAAGACTTTGATTTTTTACAATTTGCCAAAGCAATTTATGAAAAAATAACCACCTATTTTGATTTTGGTGATCAATCATTTGAGGATCCTATTTTAGATTATTTCAATGAACATTCAAAATGCAAAACCAACCAATATAGTGAATTTATTGATGAAATAATTAAAGAAGTGCTCATTTCTGACTACGGCAATGATTCTGATTCAAAAGTTTCATCATAATTTGTGATTTTTTATAGTATAATATTTGAAAATGATTATATACTTGTATATAATCTTTCTTGTACGCATTAGGAGGACATTATAATATGGCTACAAAATTATTAAAAAAAGATGCTAATTATACTGAAGTTTTATCTACACTTGATGGAGATGCATGGAAATCTAAACAAGATAAAGCATTAGCAAAATTAGCAGGTAAGGTTAAAGTTCAAGGTTTTAGAGATGGAAAAGCCCCACTTGAATTAGCAAAACAACACATAAATCCAATGGATATTATCAATGAAGCAATTAACGCATCATTAGATGAAATGCTTCAAGCAGCTGTTACAGAACAAAAAGTTCCTTTCTATTCTGTAAAAGAAACAAAAGTTACTAAAGTTGATGAAAACGGACTCGAAGTTAGCTTCACAGTTATTAATATTCCTTCAGTTACATTAGGAAAATATAAAGGTCTTGATAAAAAACTTGAAAAAGTTACTGTTACAGCAGAAGAAATCGACCACGAAATCAGCCATTTATTAGATAATGAAGCTGAACTTGTATTAAAAGAAACACCTGCAGAAATGGGTGATACAGTTTGCTTTGATTTCAAAGGTTATATTGATGGTAAAGAATTTGATGGCGGAAGTGCTGAAAACTATGAATTAGTTTTAGGAAGCAACCAATTTATCCCTGGCTTTGAAGAACAATTAGTTGGTGCTACAGCAAATAGTAAAATTGATGTTAATGTTACTTTCCCAGAACAATATGTTAAAGAATTAGCTGGTAAAGCAGCAAAATTTGTTTGCTTAGTTCACGAAATTAAAACAAAGAAATTACCAGAATTAAATGATGAATTTGCAACAAGTTTAGGTTATGAAAACGTTAAAACTGTTGAAGATTTAAAGAAATTTGAAGAAGCAAAAATTTCTGAATCAAAAACAGCTAAAGCAAATGAAACTTTATTTACAGGAATCTTAGCTGATATCGTTAAAGATTCTCAAATTGAAATTGCTCCAGAAATTATTGATCAAGAAGCTACATCAATGAAAGATGGTTTATTAAAACAAATCGAACAAAGTGGCTTAACTTATGAACAATATAAAGAAATGATCGGATTAGATGAAGGAAAGATCATGGAACAATATCGCGAAGAAGCTAAAAAGAGATTAAGCGAATACTTAGTTATTATGACTATTGGCCAAGCCGAAAAATTAGCTGTTAGCGAAGAAGAATTAGAAAAATATTATAATGATGTCGCAGCTCAATATAATATGGAAGTTAGTAAAGTTAAAGAAATATTTGCTAAAAATGCTGATAGAATTGCACAAAATCTTTATCAAAATAAAGTCGAAAGATTTATTATTGATGCAAACGTTAAAGTAGCTGCTAAAAAAACTACTAAAAAAGCAGCTGAACCAAAAGAAGAAAAAGCAGAAGCAAAAGAATCAAAAACTAAAAAAACAACAAAGAAAGTTAAAGAAGAGGAAGCAAAATAATAATGACATTTAATCCAGGAGAAAATATTACATTACCAGTTTTAGTTTGTAAGGGATTTGTTACATTCCCAGATTCTAATTCAGCAATTTATGTTGAAAGAATTTTTTCGAAAGCAGCACTTACAATTTCTCAAGGTAATTTTGAGAGTTATATTTTAGTTTTAACACAAAAAGATAATAATCAAGATGCTAATTTTTCTACTGAAAATGTTTATGATGTCGGTACCCTTTGTAGAATAAATGCTGTAAATGGCACAGAAAGCATAAGAATTAGACTTTTTGGGTTAGAGAGAATTAAACTTCATTCTTTAAGATTTGATGAAAAAGCTAATTCTTATTTTGCTGAATTTCAAGCAATGCCTGATTTATTAGGCGATGAAAAGAAAGAAAGAATTTTAGTTGAAACTTTATTAAACGCAATTGAAAAAAATAGAGAAATTTTATTAAATTCTCAACAATCAATTACATTATCTAAACAAGTTTCATCTGGATTAAGTGCTTCAAAATTAAGTTATTACATTTCTAATTTATTGGATTTTTCAACAGAAAGTAAAATCGAATTATTAAGTACAAAAGATGTAAATGATCGATTAGAAAAACTTATTGTCGGAATAGATGAATTAAAAATGGATGCAAAAATCGAAAATGAAATTCAACAAGAAATTGCTAAATCGACTCAAAAGAATCAAAGAGAGTATATTTTGAGAGAAAAAATGCGTATTATTAAGCAAGAACTCGGCGAAGGTGATGATGAACACGATAATGATGCTTTACTTGAAAAAATTCAAAAAGAGCCATATCCTGCTTATATAAAAAATAAGATAAAGGATGAAATTAAACGCTACAACATGATGCCACAAGCATCCCTTGAAGCTAGTTTAATTAAAAATTATATTGATGTTTTAGTATCTATACCATGGTTTGAAAAAACTGAAGATAATGATGATTTAACTAATGTTCAAAAAATATTAGATGAGGATCATTATGCATTAACTAAAGTAAAAGAAAGAATTATTGAATATTTAGCAATCAAAAAGATGACAGGTAATTTAAAAGCACCTATTTTATGCTTTTATGGTCCACCTGGAGTTGGTAAAACAAGCCTTGCTAAATCAATTGCTCGTGCTTTAGGACGCAAATTTGTTAAATCTAGTTTAGGTGGTGTAAGTGATGAAAGCGAAATTCGTGGCCATAGAAGAACATATGTTGGTTCTATGCCTGGAAGAATCATTCAAGGAATGCGAAAAGCTAAATCAATGAATCCTGTATTTTTATTAGATGAAATTGATAAAGTTGCATCTAGTTATAAAGGAGATCCAGCAAGTGCTTTACTTGAAGTATTAGATCCTGAACAAAATATCCAATTTAACGACAATTATGTTGAAGAACCTTACGATTTAAGTAATGTTTTATTCATATGCACAGCTAATTATTTAGGAAATATTCCTGAACCATTACGTGATAGATTAGAACTTATCGAAGTAAATTCTTATACAATTATTGAAAAATTACATATTGCAAAAGAACATTTAATACCTAAAGAAACTTTAGCTAATGGATTAACACCTGAACAAATTAGTTTCGATGATGATGCTATTAATTATATTATCGATAGATATACACGCGAAGCAGGTGTTCGTGAATTAGAAAGAAAAATAAGCAGTATTTGTCGTAAAGTAGTTGTAGAGATACTTAATAAAAAACATAAAAAGATAGTAAAAATTACCCCTGATAAAGTTAAAAAGTATCTAGGGAACGAAATATTTGATTCAACTGATAAAGAAAAAGGCAATCAAGTAGGAGTAGTGACTGGACTTGCTTATACTGAATTTGGCGGTGATATATTGCCTATTGAAGTTAATGATTTCCCTGGAAAAGGAAGATTGGTTTTAACTGGTAAATTAGGCGATGTTATGAAAGAAAGCTGTTCAATTGCTTTAGATTATATTAAAGCTAATGCTAAATCTTATAATATTGATTCTAAAGTATTTGAAGAAAAAGATATTCACATTCATTTCCCTGAGGGTGCTGTACCAAAAGATGGCCCTAGTGCTGGATGCGCTATTACAACTGCAATAGTAAGTTGCTTAACAAATACTCCAGTTAGTGGAGATATTGCTATGACTGGTGAAGTTACTTTACGTGGAAAAGCTATTGCGATTGGTGGATTAAGAGAAAAATCTTTAGCAGCTCTTAGAAGTGGAATTAAAACAATTTTAATTCCTGAAGGAAATAAAAAGAATGTCAGTGAACTTCCAAAAGAAGTTAAAGACAATTTAAACATTATCTATATGGACAATGTAAATAAGGCGATTAAATATTGTTTAGGTTTATAATATGTCAATTTTTAAAAACGGAATTTTTATTAAAAGTGTAGATAAAATGGAAAATAGACCTGAAAAGTACCTCAATGAGGTACTTTTCGTTGGAAAAAGTAATGTTGGAAAATCAACACTTATTAATCTATTAGTTAATAATAAGAAATTAGCATACACATCAAGCAAACCAGGGCATACAAAATTATTAAATTATTATTTAATTAATAACTCATTTTATTTTGTAGATTGTCCAGGCTATGGTTTCAGTTCAAAAAAAGGCAAAGACTATATTGAATACGGAAAGATCGTAGAAGATTATTTTAATGATAATAAGAATCTTAAGTTAATTGTTTTTTTACTAGACTCACGTCATGAGCCAACAGAAGATGATGTAGATTTCTTTAACTTTATTAATAATTACAATTATGAGCATATTATTGTAATGACTAAATGCGATAAATTAAATCAATCTGAAAGAGCACGAATTCTTAAAAATTTAACTAATAAATTAGGAGATATCGATGATATCGATGTTATAAATGTAAGTCAAAACGATAGAAATAGTATTGAAAATTTATCTTTATTAATTTCAACGTTTGTAGGAGAAAAAAATGGAACTAGATAAGAGATATGACTATAAAAAAGTCGAAGAGAATAAGTACGAAACTTGGAAGAAAAAAGGCTATTTTACAGCAGGAGACAAATCAAAAGAAAAATTTTCAATGGTAATTCCGCCACCAAACATTACTGGTAAACTCCATATTGGTCATTCAATTGATACCACAATTCAAGATATTACTTGTAGATATAAAAAAGCAAAAGGATTTGATGTCTTATATCTACCTGGCATGGATCATGCTGGTATTGCAACTCAAGCTAAAATTGATCAATTATTAAAAAGCGAAGGAAAATCTAGATTTGAAATTGGTAGAAAAGCATTTTTAGAAGAAGCTTTTAAATGGAAAGAAAAATACGGGAATATTATTCACGAACAATGGGCAAAAATGGGATTAATGCTTGATTATAGTCGTGAAAGATTTACTATGGATGATGGCTTCAATAAGGCTGTTTTTAAAGTATTTAAAGATTTATATGATCAAGGCTTGATTTATCATGGTGAAAAGATTGTTAACTATGATCCTGTAATGAGAACTGCTTTAAGTAATATTGAAGTTATTTATAAAGAAATCTCTGGTAAATTTTATTATTTTAAATATAGATTGGTTGACGATAAAGATAAGTATTTAACAGTTGCTACAACTAGACCTGAAACAATGTTTGGGGATACTTGTGTTGTTGTTAATCCAAATGATGATAGATATAAATCATATGTTGGTAAGAAAGTTATAAATCCAGCAAATGGAGAAGAACTCCCTATTATCGCTGATGAATACGTTGACATTTCTTTCGGTACTGGTGCTATGAAATGTACCCCAGCTCATGATCCTAACGACTTTATAATTGGACAAAAATATCATCAACCACACCCAGTTGTTATTAATATTGATGGTACAATGTCTAAAGATCTTAAAAAATATGGTGGCATGGATAGATTCGAATGTCGTGAAGTTTTAGTTAATGATATTAAAGAACATGATGATTTAATTAAAATTGAGGATATAAAACATGAAGTTGGACATAGCGAAAGAAGTGATGCTATAGTAGAACCTATTTTATCAAAGCAATGGTTTGTAAAAATGAAGCCAATTGCTGAAAAAGTACTTGCTCATCAAAAGACTTCTGATAAAGTTAATTTTATTCCAAAACGTTTTGAAAAAGTTTTAACTAGATGGATGGAGAATTGTGAAGACTGGTGTATTTCAAGACAACTTTGGTGGGGACACCAAATTCCTGTTTACTACTCGAAATCAACTGGAAAACTACTAGTTTCCGACCATATGCCTGATAATTCTGGAGATTGGGTACAAGATGAAGATGTTTTCGATACTTGGTTTTCTAGCGCATTATGGCCTTTTGCTACATTAGGATGGCCTGAAAAAACTGAAGATTTTGAAAGATATTATCCACTAGATACTTTAGTAACTGGCTACGATATTATTTTCTTCTGGGTCTCAAGAATGTATTTCCAAGGTTTAAATTTTACAAACCGTTCACCATTTAAAAATGTTGTAATTCATGGCCTTGTTAGAGATTCCAAAAATAGAAAAATGTCTAAATCTTTAGGAAACGGTGTCGATCCTATTGATGTTATAGAAAAGTATGGAGTTGATAGCTTAAGATATTTCTTAGCTACAGCTGCTTCGCCTGGTCAAGATATTCGTTATCAAGAGGAAAGAATTCAAGTAGCAAGTAATTATTTGAATAAAATTTGGAATAGCGCAAGATATATATTAATGTATATTCCTGATGATTTTAAAACTTCTAAGATTGACATTAAGAAATTAAATTTATTAGATAAGTATATTTTATCAAAATTAGAAGCAACTATTAAAAAAGTAACTAAAGCAATGGATAAATACGATTATGGTATTGCTAGTAGTACTTTATATAATTTCGTTTATGATGATTTCTGTTCTTTTTATTTAGAAATGACAAAAGTTACATTACAAGATGAGGATGCTAATAAAGATGTAACATTAAATGTTTTATTATATGTTTTAAAAGCAATAATAATGATGATTTATCCATTCTCACCATTTATTAGTGAGGAAATTTACTTACATTTACCAGGACATTTAGAAGGTATCATGCTTGATTCTTATCCAAAATATAGTAAAAAATATGCATTTAATGATATTGAAGAAATTAATTCATTAAGAATCGTTATCGAAAAAGTAAGAAATTATAAATCTGAAAATAATTTAGCACCAAATGCTAGTTTATCTTTAACGATTTCTTCAGAATTAGATTTAACTCCTTTATTACCTTATTTAAAGAGATTTACATTTACGAATAATATAAGTTTCTCACATGAGGCTAAAAAAGGTGCAACTAGTATTGTTTCTTCAAACTTCACCTTATATATAGAAGATAATATAAACAAGGAAGAAGCTTTAGAAAAATTAAATAAGCAAAAAGAAGCTTTAGAAAAAGAAATTAAACGTAGCGAAGGAATGCTTAATAATAAAAACTTCTTAGAAAGAGCAAATAAAGCAAAAGTTGAAGAAGAAAAGACTAAATACGAAAATTATAAAAAACAATTAAACGAAGTTATAGATAAAATAAATAATTTATAAATTTTTACCCCCAATATATACAAATACAATACTACTTGTATATTGAGGAGGTGAAATATGAGTAAAGTTTCTCTATCTGAATATGAACTTGATAATATTCGTGTAGGTGAAGGAATAACTTTGGCAGCTGTTATGGCAATTTTAGCTTTGTCTATCGTTATGACGCTTGTTTATAAAATGTACACAAGTAAAGAAGGCAAAACTACTATACCTGGTGGCTGGAGTTTTCAACGGAAGTAATGGCTCGAATAAATGATTTACCTAAAGAAGACTGTCCAAGAGAAAAAGCTTTAAAAAAAGGTATCAAAAGTCTAACAAATAGTGAATTATTAGCACTAATTATCGGCTGTGGTACTAAGAAATTAAATGCTATTGAAGTTTCTCAAAATTTATTACTATCATGTGGAAATTTATCAAATATTGGCAATTTATCTATTTCTGAATTAAAAAGATTTGAAGGTATAAGTACAGTTAATTCATTAAAAATTCTTGGAGCTTTAATGCTAGCTAGTCGTCTTCAAGATGAATTAATGAAAAATTTGTTTAAACCTTCATATAATTCACTAATTGTTTTTAAAAATTATATTCATTTATTTTTGAAAGAAACTAGTGAAATAATGTTTGCTATTTATTTTGATAGAAATAACGATGTAATCGAAGAAAAGATAATATCAAAAGGTAATGATAATAATCTAAATTTTAATATAAAAGAAGTGTTTAATTTTAAGAATTATCTTGTGAGGAAAATTCTTCTTATCCATAATCATTTATGTGATTCTTGCTTACCATCTAATAACGATATTTTATCAACATTAGCTATAGAAAAAGTAGCTAGCGAGAAAGGAATAATGTTGTTAGATCATCTTATTATTTTTAAAGATAAATATTTTAGTTTCTTTGATAGTAAATTATTAAGTAATAATTGACACAAAAGGTAAAATTTGGTAATATACGCATGTTGTAACTCAATATTTAGCTACAACCGCATAAAAAAGGTTCCTAAAATCATTCATTTGATTACCTTAATAGCGAGTAATTAATTAAATAAGGAGGATAGATATGTACGCTATAATTTTATCTGGCGGTAAACAACTTAAAGTAGAAGTTGGTCAAAAAATTTATGTTGAAAAACTAAATGCTGAAGTAGGATCAACTTATACATTTAATGATGTTTTATTAATTGGCGATAAAGCAATTAAGACTGGTACACCTTTTATCGAAGGCGCAACAGTAACTGCTAAAGTTGAAAAACAAGGCTTAAGTAAGAAAATAGTTGTTTTCAAATACAAATCAAAAAACAATTATCGTAGAAAATATGGTCATAGACAACCATATACTTGTTTAACTATTGAAAGCATTAACGGCTAATGATTGAAATTATTTATAAGAATAATAACAATCACATTGAATTTTCTTCAAAAGGACATGCTGATTTCGATAAAGTTGGGAAAGATATAATTTGTAGTGCAGTTAGTTCAATTATTATTGGTGGATTAAATGCAATTAAACAAATTGATTCGTTCCAAATTAAAATTGAAAAAGGTGACGTTGAAGTTAAAAGTGTAAAACCTGTTTCAGAGCATGACAATATTGTATTTGAAACAATGTATATACAACTTAAGACAATTGAAGAGAATTATCCAAAAAATTTAAAAGTAATTTGAAGGGAGTAAGAATATGGAATTAAGATTTAAACTTGACATACAACTCTTCGCATCTCATAAAGGTGTTGGTAGTACTAAAAACGGCCGTGATAGTGCTGGTCGTAGATTAGGTGCTAAAAGAAGTGATGGACAATTCTGCAAAGCAGGTGCAATAATTTATCGTCAACGTGGAACAAGAATCTACCCTGGTGTTAATACCATGAGAGGTGGAGATGATACTATATTTGCTACAAAGGCTGGAATCGTTAAATACGAAAGAGTCGGCAAAAATAGAAAAAGAGTTTCTGTTTACGAATTAGAAAAGTAATTTTAAAGCCACCTGTTTAGGTGGTTTTCTTTTAAAGGTAAAATATGTTTATAGATCGAGCTATTATAGAAGTTAGAAGTGGAAAAGGCGGAAATGGTCGTATTGCTTTTAGACGTGAAAGATCTCGCCCAAAAGGTGGTCCAAGCGGAGGTAATGGTGGCCATGGTGGTAGTATCTTTTTACGTTGTTCAAGTAAAGTTGGTACACTTGTTAATTTTAAGCATAGCAAAACTTTTATAGCTTTAGATGGTGAAAATGGCGATATTAAAGACATGTATGGCCGTGCAGCACCTGATATCTATGTCGATTTACCAATTGGTACAGTCGTATTTTTAGAAGAAAACCATCAATTTGTTTGCGATTTAGATGAAGATGGAAAAACTGTTCTAATTTGTAAAGGCGGTAGAGGCGGTAGAGGCAACGCTGCTTTTAAATCTAATAGAAATAAAACACCAAAAATAGCTGAAAATGGACTTCCAGGTGAGAAAAAAAGACTTATTTTGGAACTCAAATTATTAGCCGATGTTGGTATTATTGGCTTTCCTAGTGTTGGAAAATCTACATTTATTAACTTAGTTAGTAATGTTAAGGCTGAAATTGGTGATTATGATTTCACTACTATAGTTCCAAATCTTGGCGTAGCTAATTTAAAAGATGGGTCCAGCTTTGTCTTAGCTGATATGCCTGGATTAATTAAAGGCGCACATTTAGGAAAAGGCTTGGGATTAATGTTTTTAAGACATATTGAAAGAACAAAAGTATTAATTCATATGGTTGATATGAGTGGAGTAAGAGATCCTTACGAATCTTATTGTGATATTCGAAATGAGCTTAAAGAATATGGTATGCATTTAATCGATAGACCCGAAGTTATTGTTGCAAGTAAAATGGATGAAGATGGTGCTCTTGAAAGATTTAACAAATTTAAGGAACAAGTTAAAAAAGAAGTTATTCCTATTAGTTGCTTAACTAACGATAATTTAGATTTAGTTTTATATAAATGTAAAGATTTGTTAGAAACAGCTATAACTTATCCAGTTTATGAGGAAAAAGATGAAGAAGTTGTTTATAACGCTAAAGAAGAAAATGAACAAATTTTCTACATCGAAAAAGAAAAAGAACATACATTTGTTATTAAAGGCGAACGAGTATTAAGAACATATTCTTTAATTAACATATCTACTGATGAAGGTATGATGAGATTGATAACATATCTTAATAAAATTGGTGTTGATGCGGAATTAAAGAAGATGGGTGCTCAGGATGGAGATATTGTAAAAATCGCTGATTTTGAATTTGAATATTTTGAATAATTTCAAATAATTTAGACTCATATATTATGAGCAATGTTTAAATATTTAAAAGGATTTGTAACAGATATTAAAAAAGAATCTGTTACTTTAGAAATAAATAATTTAGGATTTGAATTATATCGATTGAATCGAGATAATTTTGAATTGAATAAAGACTTTAAAATTTATATTTGCGAGTCACTTTCTCTCGATAACGGATTTAATTTATACGGCTTTTTAGATTTAAATGATTTAATTATGTTTAAAAAACTGATCTTAGTTAATGGAATTGGTTATAAAACTGCATTTCAGATTTTAAATAATGTCGAATCTATCTCTTTATTTAACTTAATAGCTGAAAATAATTTATCAGAATTAAGAAAGATAAGTGGGATTGGTTCGAAAGCGAATATTTTGGTTTTAGAACTAAAAAATAAACTTAAAGAATTTAATATAAATATACTTAGATACGAGAATATTCATAAGGCTTTAAGAACTTTAGGCTATAAAGAAATATTAATTTCTAAAGCTATTAATTCCTTAAAGCCTAATTTAGATGATGAAATAGCTTTAAAAGAAGCAATAAGGGTTATTTCAAATGGATAATTTAAATATTTTTAGACCACAAAGTCTTGATGAATTCGTAGGTAATGAAAAAATAATTAAAATATTAAAAATTTATTTGTTTTCAGCTAAAAAAAGAAATTGTCCTTTGGATCATATGCTACTATATGGACCTCCAGGTGTTGGTAAAACTAGTTTAGCTTATATAATAGGAAACGAACTTGATCAACACATAATTACTATTAATGCACCAGTTTTAAAAACTGTAACAGACTTATTAAATCTAATAGTCACTATAAATGAAGGTGACATCTTATTTATCGATGAAATTCATCGAATTCCTAAGGAAGTCGAAGAAGTTCTCTATAGTGTGATTGAAGATTTTAGGATATCTATTAATTACAAAAGCAACGAAAATAATAGAGTAATTGATTTGAAGGTGCCACCATTTACGTTAATCGGTGCTACAACATTAATTGGTAAAGTATCATTACCATTAAGAGAAAGGTTTCCGATTATATTTAAATTAAATTCGTATTCGATTAATGAATTAGTTAATATTATTAAAAATAATATTATAAAAATAGATTTAAATATAGATGATGCAGGAATTATTGAAATCGCAAAAAGAAGTAGATGTATTCCTCGTGTAGCTAATAATTATATAAGAAGAATATATGATTTTTCTTTATATTATAAAATTAAGAATTTAAATAAAGATTTTATTATTAAAAGATTTGTTGAATTAGAAATTGACGATTTAGGTTTAACAAACGATGATTACAATTTTATTAGAATTTTATATGAAGATTTTAATAACAAACCTGTTTCTATCGATTCAATCGCATTAAAAATGAATGATAATAGTGAAAGTCTAATAGAACTTTGTGAACAGTTTTTACTTTTAATTAACATTGTAATAAGAACAAAGCAAGGAAGAAAATTAACTAATTTTGGAAAACAAATTTATTTAGAAAGAATAAAAAAATATTAATTTGAATTTTATTCGATGAACTCTAGCTTAAATATATAAAGATTGTGTCCCTTTGTTGTAGGTCTCCCTAAAATTAAATACAATTAAGTATTACTTCCGAAAACCATATTTGC
>CAKPNG010000033.1 GCA_934168325.1 uncultured Bacilli bacterium | reverse complement strand
CATCACTTATATTATATTCGAGGACTTAAATTTTAGAAAAGAGGATATTCGGATTTAAAATTTTTATTTGAGCTTTTTTTAATCATATTTTTTAACAAAACAATTAATTTGTTAATGTATCTATAATTTGTTAAAATTATAGAGAGGACTTTTGATATGGAAAAACCAATTATTGCACTAATGTACGACTTTGATAAAACTTTAGCTATAACTGATATGCAAAATTTTAGTTTTATTCCTTCTTTAGGTTATACACCTGAACAATTCTGGGCTGAAACTACTAAATTTTGCCAAGCAATGGATATTGATAAAGTTTTAGGTTATATGTACATGATGATAAATATAGCTAAAAATAAAGGAATAACTTTAACTAGAGAATATTTAAAAGAGCAAGGAAAAGCTATTAAATATTTCCGTGGTGTAGAGAATTGGTTTAAGCGTATTAAAGATTATGGAAAAGAAAAAGGTTTAATTATTGAACATTATCTTATTACTAGTGGAAATAAAGAAATTGTTGAAGGCACTTCTATTTTTAAAGAATTTAACGCTATATTTGGTTGTGAATATATTTATGATGAAAAAACTAAAGAAGCTACATGGCCAAAAACAATGATTAATTACACTCAAAAAACTCAATATATTTTTAGAATTTCTAAAGGTTTAGTTGTTGGTAATGATGATACTAAAATTAATGAAAAAACTCCTATTAGACGTATTAAATATGAAAATATGATTTATTTAGGAGACGGATTAACTGATGTTCCTAGTATGATTGTTGTTAAAGAAAATGGTGGGAATTCAATTGCTGTTTATAAAAAAGGCGAAAGAGATAAAGTTTCCAATCTATTTGAAGATGGTCGTGTTAATTATATTTGTAAAGCAGATTATAGTGAACATAGCGAATTAGATAAAGTTATAAAATTAATTTTAGATAGTATTGAAATTAGAGAAACTTTAGCTAAAAGACGTGCAGATATTAAAAAAGAATTATGATATACGCAATTTTATTATTAGGAGGGAGTAGTAAAAGGCTAAATATCTCAACTCCTAAGCAATTTTTAAAATTTAATAATAGAGATTTATTTACTTATTCTTATGAAACTCTTGCTAGAAATGAAAAAATAGACAAGATAATTTTAGTTACTGGTAAAAATTATTTAGAACATGTCTATGATATTATTTCTAATTTTAAAGTACCTAAACCATTTGAAATAGTTATTGGTGGAGAAAGTAGACAAGAAAGTGTATTTAATGCTTTAAATTATTTAAAAGATAAATTATCTAATGAAGATAAAGTTTTAATTCATGATTCTTCTAGGCCATTAATTACTTCAAAAATTATTAATAATATAATTGAAGCTAGTAAAGAATATGGTAACGTTTCTACTTACGTTTCTACTTATGATTCAATCGCATCAATTAATGGTGATTATATTGAAAAATATTTAAATAGAGATGAAATTATTTCAATACAAACTCCTCAAATATTTAATTTTACAGATATTTATAATGCTCATATTAAAGCTAGAAAAGAAAATAAAATTTATACTGATGATGCTAGTTTACTTGTAAATGATGAAAAAAAGATTAAACTTATTAAAGGTGATAGGTTCAATTTTAAAATCACCACTTTTGATGATTTAATGATCTTAAAAAGTATACTCGAGGAAGAATAATGATTGATGTAACATTTAAAAAAGGCGACATTATCGAAGGTATTATAATAAAAATAGTTAAATACGGCGCTTTTTTATCCTTTGATGGTGGATATTTTGGATTATTACATATTTCTGAAATATCAAGCAATTTTGTAAATGACATCAATTCTTATTTTACTATTGGCGATAAAGTTAAAGTACTTATTAAAGATGTTAATAAGGAAGACAAATTTTTAAGTGTTTCAATTAAGGAGTTACCAATAGAATTTAACCCTTATAAGGATATAGTTCCATCTAAAAAGATAACTACTTATTTAAAAGAAATAGACTTTTCAAAATTAGAAAAAGCCTTGCCTAAAATGATAGAAATTGAACTAGAAAAGGAGAATTTAGAAAATGATTAAGGTTAGTTTTTCACATGTAAATAAGGAAAAATTAGTTGATTTTGAAGCTTATAAGGATAAAGTTAAAGAAATCGACGATAAAATCCGTAATAAAACTGGAGCTGGTAATGATTATTTAGGGTGGTATGATTGGCCAACTTCTTATGATAAAGATGAAGTTAATAGAATCCAAATAAAGGCTAAAGAATTTATTGAAAATTATGATACTTTAGTTGTATGTGGTATTGGTGGTTCTTATTTAGGAAGTAATGCTGTAATAGATGCAATAAATGGATTATATCCAACAAATAAAATGAAAATTGTTTATTTAGGCAATACTCTTGATCCTAATTATATTCATCAAGTTTTAGATTATTTAAAAAATAGAAATTTTGCTATCTGCTGTATTTCTAAAAGTGGTACAACTACTGAAACTTCTATTTCTTTCAGACTTTTAAAAACTTTATTAGAAGAAAAAGTTGGTATAGAAAAAGCTAGAAAAGCAATTGTTTGTGTTACTGATAAAGAAAAAGGTGCTTTAAAAGTATTAGCTAATAATGAAGGATATGAAACTTATATCTTACCAGACAATATTGGTGGTAGATATAGCGTTATAACTGCAGTTGGATTATTCCCTATTGCTTGTGCTGGTATCGATATTATTGAATTCTTAAAAGGATGTGCTAAAGCTCAAAAAGATTATGATAATCCAAATATTCTTGAAAACGATGCTTATAAATATGCATTAGAAAGATATTTCTTATATAGTGAATTAAATTATAAAGTTGAAATGCTTTGTTCCTATGAGCCTAGATTTAGAATGCTTAACGAATGGTGGAAGCAATTATTCGATGAATCTGAAGGCAAAGAAGATAAAGCTTTATTAACTTCTAGTTGTGTCTTTACTACCGATTTACATAGTTTAGGACAATTTATTCAAGAAGGTAGTAAGATTTTATTTGAAACCGTTATTTACGTTGATAAACCTAATTTTGATGTAGAAATTCCTAGCGATAAAGATGATCTTGATGGTTTAAATTATTTAGCAGGTAAAAATTTATCATTTGTAAATAATAAAGCTTATGAAGGCACTTTAAAAGCTCACTCTGAACACGCTAATATTCCAAATATTACAATTAATCTTGATGAAATGAACGCTTTCACTCTTGGCGAATTGTTATATTTCTTTATGAAAGCATGTGCAATGAGTGCTTATTTACTCGATGTTAATCCTTTCAATCAACCTGGAGTTGAAATTTATAAGAGAAATATGTTCCATTTACTTGGTAAAAAGGGCTATTAATCGCGTTTTTTAAAAAAATTGAAAAAAACTTTTGTATTGCTTAATTATTTTATTGACTTAGATAATTCTAATTAATATAATAATTAAGCACGCAATAAGTCGTGTAATTTGGATGCTTAGCTCAGTTGGGAGAGCATCGCCTTTACACGGCGGAGGTCATGGGTTCGAGCCCCTTAGCATCCACCATATATTGCTGTGTGATAAGTCGGAGGGGTAGCGAAGTGGCTAAACGCGGTTGACTGTAAATCAATTCCTTAGGGTTCGGCAGTTCGAATCTGCCCCCCTCCACCAGTAAAACATTGGGATGTAGCCAAGTGGTAAGGCAACAGACTTTGACTCTGTCATTCGCTGGTTCGATCCCAGCCATCCCAGCCATATGATTCACTAGCTCAGCCGGTAGAGCACTTGACTTTTAATCAAGGGGTCTGGAGTTCGAATCTCCAGTGGATCACCATTTGTTGCCCGAGTGGCGGAATAGGTAGACGCGCAGGACTTAAAATCCTGTGAGTGTTGAACTCATACCGGTTCGATTCCGGTCTCGGGCACCAAAAAATTAAATTAACACATTAGTTGAATGTGTTTTTTTATGGATTATACTTATAAATCGAGGTTACTAATTATGGACGATTTAAATGAATCAACAATTAAATTAATTAAAGAAACATTAGAGAAAATAAGACCATTTATTCAAAGGGATGGCGGAGACGTTATTTTCGATTCTTATGAAGATGGTGTTGTATATGTTGAAGTATTAGGTGCATGTGTTGGATGTGGCTTAATAGAAACTACTTTATATGATGGAATTGAAACTATATTAATGGAAGAGGTTCCAGGAATTATTGCAGTTAGATTAAAGCAAGATAAAGAAAAAATGAAAGCTGAACTTGCTAAATTAAAAGAAGAGAATAATAAAAACCAAGCTGAATAAACTTGGTTTTTTCTTTAAAAAGTCTTCTAATCTCAACTATTTATAATAAAAAATTGTTTATATTATTAATAATTAAATAACCTTCACGGTTATAAACATCTTCTCTATTATAAGTCATTCTTTCTTTATTAGGTTTTAAAACAAGTCCACCTGCTTCTTCTACTATTATTTGAAAAGCAGCAGTATCCCATTCTTTAGTACCTGCACTAAGTCGATAAGAAATTTCAGCTTTACCTTCAGCAATAAGACATGCTTTTAAACTACTTCCAGCAGCTTCAATATGTTTAATTTTATCATTATGTTTGGCAATCATTTCTTTTTCAGCATCGCTAAAATGGAATACTGAACGTAAGCAAGTTAAATCACTAGTTTTATTAGAAACATGAATTTTAACTTTAGTATTATTATTTAAATCTACTTTATAAGCACCTTCACCTTTTAATGCATAATAATATATATTTTTACTTGGAATAACTACAACACCTAATATAATCTCATGATTTTTACATAAAGCAATATTAGTAGTAAATTCTCCATCACGTTTAACAAAGTCTTTAGTTCCATCAACTGGATCAACAATCCAAATATATTCTTTATTTAATCTATCTAAATTATCATCACTTTCTTCAGTAAGAAAACCATAATCGGGAAAATTTTTAGCTAAATATTCTTTAATTATTTTATCTGCTTGTTTATCTGCTTCAGTTACTGGACTATCATCAGATTTGATTTCAACATGAAAGCCATGATTATAATAATACATAATCTTCTCTTTTGCTAATAATCCAGCATCTATTGCTTTTGTCAATTCATTTAAATGTTCCATTTTTTTCTCCATATTTTATTTTAAAAAAGTCTCTGATTAGAGACCTTTTTAATTATTTTATTCAGCTTTATTATCAGAACCGAACATTTGAATTAATTCAACGACTTTGTCAACAATAGCTTCACAACCAGGTTTTAATAATTTTCTTGGGTCAAAGCCTTTATTTTCTAAATCTTTCTTAGCTTCAATATATCCTCTAGTCGCTTTAGCAAATTCAATTTGAAGTTCTGTATTAACATTAACTTTGGAAACACCTAAAGTAATTGCTTTTTTAACTTGTTCGCTTGGAATTCCACTTCCGCCATGTAAAACTAATGGTTTACCATGCGTTGCAGCTTGAATTTCTCCTAAACGTTCAAAATTTAAACCTTTCCAGTTAGCTGGGTAAACACCATGAATATTTCCAATACCAGCAGCTAAGAAGTCAACACCTAAATCAGCGATAATTCCACATTCTTTTGGATCAGCAAGTTCACCCATTGAAATAGTGCCATCTTCTTCTCCACCAATTCCGCCGACTTCACATTCAATTGAAATACCTTTACTATGAGCTAAAGCAATTAATTCTTTTGATTTTGCTAAGTTTTCTTCAAATGGATAATGAGAACCATCAAACATAATTGAAGTAAAACCAGCTTCGATACATGCTTTGCATCCTTCGTATGTACCATGATCTAAGTGAATAGCAACCGGTACAGTAATTTTTAAATAGTCATGAACGTTTTTAACCATATCAACAACATTTTTAAATCCACACATATATTTACCAGCGCCTTCGCTAACGCCTAACATAACAGGAGCTTTAGCTTTTTCTGCTCCTAATAAAATAGATTTGATCCATTCTAAGTTGTTGATGTTAAAAGCTCCAATAGCATAATGTCCTTCATGAGCTTTTTGAATCATTTTTTCTGCTGAGACTATCATAAATTTTCCTCCTTATATTTATAAAATATCCTCATTTTTATGTTCTGAATCGTATTCATCTTTATCTTCATTTTCTTCATCTGAAACATCTTCATCAAGATCTTCAACATCACGATTAGCTGCAGTTTCTTCTTCGATATCACTATAAACATCATTCATATCAATGTGAACTTTGTCATAAGTTTGATTCTTTCTAAGATCCCATTCATTATTACCAAGAGTAACAAATCTACCATCTAAAGAAAGATTTGTATAAAATTGAGCAATTTTTGCTAAACTTTCTTCATCAGTTAATTCTAATTTTTTTGTAATTTCATGATAAAGTTCTTGAAAATTCATAGTACGTTGAGTTTCATTTAATATATCAAATGCTACATCAACCATTGATTCATTTTTATAATTTTTTTCCATAATTTTTTCCTCACTTGCTTATTATACTTTATTTAAAGTATAAAGTTAATTATTTTGATAAGAGATAAGTCTATTAATTGCCTCTTTTTTGCCTAAAATATCAATAATATTATATAATTCAATACCATGTTCTGAATGAGTTAATACTAATCTTATTGGCATAAAGAATTCTTTACCTTTAATTCCTAAAGCTTTTTGAGTTTCTTTAAATAATGATTTAATAGATTCTTGTGAAATAACTTCTAATTTTTCTAATCTATTAGCTACTTCATTAAACAAATTTTTATTTAAAGCATTTTTAATTAGTTCTTTTTCTTCATCATTTAAAGGATTATTATTTTCAAAAATGTTATTTAATTCAGTAGTAATTTCACTACCAACATTAATCTCATTTTTAAATATTAAAGCAATTTCTTTTTTTCTATCTACCGGTAAAGAAGATACTTCTTTATTTTTATCAACAAAAGGTAAAATAAATTCAAAATAACGATCATTATCAACATTTTTTAAATAATAAGAATTCATCCATAATAATTTATGGTTATCAAACATTGATGGAGAAGTAGATAATCTTGTTGAATCAAATGCTTGAATTGCTTCGGATAATGTATAAATTTCTCTATTATCGCTAGAAGTCCATCCTAATAATAGTAAGAAATTTAATATAGCTTCAGGTAAATATCCTAAATCTCTATATTGAGATACAAATTGAACAATATTATTATCTCTTTTTGATAATTTTTTGCCATTTTCATTAACAATTATTGTCATATGACCAAATTTTGGTGGTTCCCATCCAAAATATTTATAAATTTGTAATTGTTTTGGAGTATTTGATAAATGTTCTTCACCACGAAATACATGGCTAATTTCCATTAAGTGATCATCGATTACAACTGCAAAATTATAAGTTGGAATTCCATTACTTTTCATAATAACAAAATCACCAAATTCGCTTGAATTAAACTTAATGTCGCCTCTTACTAAATCATGGAAAGATAAATCAGCATTATCTTCCATTTTTAATCTAATTGATGGCTTTCTGCCTTCTTTTCTATAATTTTCAATTTCTTCTTTAGTAAGATGGAGACAATGTCTATCATATTTAAAAGATTTAATACCTCTAGAAAGTTGTTCTTCTTTCATTTCAGCTAATTCTTCTTCAGTACAAAAACATTCATATGCAACACCCATATCAACGAGTTTTTGAGCGTATTCTCTATATAAATCTAATTTTTCAGTTTGTCTATAAGGAGCATATTCTTTTTTAGGATTTAAAGGAGATTCATCAGGAACAATGCCAAGCCATATTAAATCATTAAGTTGACTTTCTTCAGCTCCTTTAATATTTCTAGCAATATCAGTATCTTCAATTCTAAAAACAAAATCACCATTATATTTTTTAGCAAATAGATAATTAAATAATGCACTACGAGCTCCACCAATATGTAAATATCCTGTTGGTGAAGGAGCATATCTTACTCTAATCTTATTCATCTTTATCCTCCTTTAAAAGTACTGAAACAAAAGACTCAATACCTTTTTTCTTTCCAATATATCCAAGGCCTTCATTAGTACCACATTTAATACTAACTAGGTTTTCATTGATATTTAAAGTTTGTGCTATATTTCTTTTCATATAAACAACATAACTACTTAATTTTGGCTCTTCGCAAGAAATGAAAATGTCAATATATTCAATTTTAAACCTGCAGAAGTCCATTATTTTTTTAGTTTCTTTTAATAAAAACAAACTATCACAATTCTTATATCTAGGATCAGTATTAGGGAAATTTGTACCAATATCACCCTTATTTAAAGCGCCAAAAATAGCATCAATCAAAGAATGTAAAACAACATCTCCATCGCTAAATGCTTCAAGTCCTTTTTTATAAGGAATTGTAACACCGCCTAAAACTAATGGACGATTTTTAATAAATTTATGTACGTCTTTACTAAATCCTATTCTCATATTAAATTAAACATTAAATCTAAAGAAGAAAATATCTCCATCTTTAGCAATATAATCTTTTCCTTCTACTCTAAGTTTACCAGCTTCTTTTAATGCAGCTTCAGTTTTATATTTTATTATATCATCATAGGAATAAACTTCAGCTCTAATAAAGCCTTTTTTAAAATCGCTATGAATAATACCTGCACAATCAGGAGCAGTCATACCATTTAAGAAGGTCCAAGCACGAACTTCATCTTTTCCAACTGTAAAGAAAGTAGATAAATTTAATAACTTATAAGTAGCATTAACTAATTTATCTAAACCACTTTCAGTTGCTCCTAAAGTTTTTAAGAATTCTTGCTTTTCTTCTTCACTATAAGTAGATAATTCAGCTTCAATTTCGCAAGAGACTGCAATAGCTTGAGCGTTAGTTTCTTCAGCATATTTTTTAACTATTTGATAATATTTACAATTATCTAAATCTGATAAATCACTATCTGAAACATTAGCAACATATATAATAGGTTTAATCGTTAAGAAATTAAAATTCTTTAAAATCTTCTTTTCATCTTCATTGAAATTTAAAACTCTGATAGGTTTTTCATTTGTTAATACTTCTTTAATTTTATTTAATAAATTAACCTCAATGATGCTTTCTTTATCTTTAGTAATTCTTGCTTTATTTTCAATTTTACCTAATCTATTAACACAAGTGTCTAAATCAGCAAAAATTAATTCTAAATTAATAGTTTCAATATCACGAATTGGATCAACTGTGTTGTAAACATGAATAATGTCGTTACTATCAAAGCAACGGACAACTTCAATAATTGCATCAGTTTCTCTAATATGTGATAAAAATTGGTTTCCTAAACCTTCACCTTTACTAGCACCTTTAACTAAACCAGCAATATCAAAAAATTCAAAAGTTGTATATATTGTTTTTGCTGGATTGAATAATTTAACGAGTTCATCAACTCTTTTATCTTTAACTAATACTGTACCAACATTTGGATTGATAGTAGCAAAAGGATAATTTGCTGCTTCAACATGACTATTAGTTATCGCATTAAATAATGTAGACTTTCCTACGTTTGGTAATCCAACAATTCCTGCTTTTAATCCCATTTCTAAATCCTCATTTCTAAATTATTATAAACAAAACAAATATAAATTAATATATTAATATATTAATTCGCTATAAAATCGCCAAATTCAAAAGGTAAAACCTTGGATAATTCATTAACTTTCACCTTTACTTGTAATCCAATTTTACCACCACTAAAATAAAAACTATCTAATTCTTTAGCTTGAATTGCTATAAATGTCTTAAATTCTTTTTTCATCCCTAAAGGCGAACATCCTCCATGAATATAGCCAGTTAAAACTAATAAGTCCTTTTGATGAATTGGACTAATTGATTTTTCGCCGCTTACTTTAGCACATTTCTTTAAGTCTAGCTCCTTATCAACAGGCAGCATAAATACATAATGATTTTTACTTTTACCAACTGTGACTATCGTTTTATAACACACTTCACAAGGTTCGTTTAAGTATTTTGCCATTTCTATTCCATTAATAAAGTTATAATTAGTAGCTTCTACTACATCATATTTAATATTAGATTTATCTAATATTCGCATTACATTCGTTTTTACCATACTTTTCATAATCCTACATAATTATATCTTTTTATTTTATAAATAAAATAAAATTTTAGTATAATATCTTCATGGATAAATATTATGCAGTATTTGACTTAAAAGCATTTTATGCTTCATTTGAATGTGTAGAAAGAGGTTTAGATCCTTTTACTACTCCTTTAGTTGTAACTGATACTACTAGAAAAGAATCAACTATTGTATTAAGTGTCTCACCATATTTAAAAGCTCTTGGTGTACCTTCTAGATGTCGTAGAAGAGACTTACCAACTAATATTGAAGGCATGATTTATGCAATCCCACAAATGGAAAAATATGTCAAAAAGTCTGCAGAAATTGTCTCAATTTTCTTAAATTACTTTGGAGAGGATGACATTCATGTCTATTCAATTGATGAATTATTCGTTTCGCTTTCTCCTTATTTAAAATTATATAAGAAAGATCCTATTACTTTATGTAAAGATATTCAAAAAGAAATATTAGAAAAAACAGGCCTAACTATGACTTGTGGAATCGGTCCTAATATGTTTTTAGCTAAAGTTTCTGATGATAAATTTGCTAAAAATACTAAAGATTTTATCTTTATGTTAACGAATGAAAATTTTAAGGAATATTTATGGAAAATTGAACCTTTAAGTGAATTATGGGGTATTTCTAGAGGTTATGAAAAAAGATTAAATGAATTAGGTATTTTTAATGTTGGTCAATTAGCAAATTTTGATAAAAATATCCTTATTCAAAAATTAGGTATTATAGGCGAAGAATTATATGAGCATGCTAATGGTATTGATAATACAGATATTAGAGAAAAATATATTCCATGTAATCATAATTTAAATCTCGGTCAAGTATTAATGAGAGATTATACCGTAAAAGAAACTTTGTTAATCATTGAAGAAATGGTCGATGATTTAGCTTTTAGAATGAGAAAATTCGAATTAGAGACTAGTAATATTTCTTTATTTATTCGTTATACTTTCTCTCAAGAAGGTGGATTTGCTAAACAATTAAATTTACCTTTTCCAACTTCAAATAATAAAGAAATCTATGAATCTTTTAAAGTTCTTTATTTCAATAATGTAAAACCTAATGCTTTAATTAGACAAGTAGGAATCTCATTTAATAAATTATCAAAGCCAAAAGCTAAACAATTGTCATTATTTGAAACAATTGAAGAAACTCAAAAAAATGAAGAATTTTATTCTGCTTTAGATCAAGTAAAAATTAAATATGGAGATAACGCTTTATTAAGGGGCTCTAGCTTATTAAAAAGTTCTACTTCTAAATTAAGACATTCTCAAATAGGCGGCCATAAAAAATAAAAAGCCTGCAAAACTAAACAATTTTTATCGAAATTGATGCATATTCTTTATTTAAACCTTCAACTCTTAATGAATAATTAAATAAAGTTCCATCATGATTATAACCATTATTTATAAAGAAATTACTTTGTAAATTACTATTTAAAACATCGCCAACTTTAAATAAAAAACTATACCCATCAGCATCATAATAAAAACTATTATAACTTTTCTTATTTAAAATATTTAAAGTTTCTATTAAATTATAATATCCTAAATCATTTTTGTTTCTTTTATAACTTCTAGAAGCTGTATTACTACAAGCAATATCATAATATTTAGATTCATCTAAGGGATAATTTATTCCATCAATATTAATTTCATTACTATTAACGAAATTATCGTTAGCATCAACTAATCTAGCATCTATATGAGTAATTCTAATTCCAGCATCTTTAAAATAACGAGGGTAAACATCTCGATAAGCTTTATTAGAATCTAATTGATACAAATTATCATTTGTATAATATTCAATAATATAATATTCATTAAAAGGATTATTAATATCTTTAGATGTAGGTAAAATAAGAGCTTCTCCACTACTAGAAATAGGTTTTAATTTAAATTCACCAATATTAGTAATAACTTTAGGTTTAATCCATCCTAAAGAAAATTTATTAAAAGCATTATGATCACCGACATTTAAATCCATCATATCTAAACCACCAGTACCACTAGCTTTAACACCATCATCATAAGTATAATAATCATCTAATCCAAACATATGTCCTTGCTCATGAATTAAAGTATGAGCATCAAAACCTTGTTCACTATCAGAATATAAGAATAATTGTGAACAATTAGCGTATCTAGCAAATTGAGGATTATCTAGATCTGGTGCATACTTTGGTCCAGTTTTATTATCATTAACATAAGAATAAACATAAGCCCAAAAATCTCTTTCATCATAAACTTCTTTTTGGTCTTTAGCATTATAAATAAACCAAATACCATCAACATATCCATCTTTATTAGAATCATAATCTAAATAATTAACTTTATTACTATTAATAGTTAATTTATCTCGACATTCATCTAATATAGCAATCGATCCTTCTCCATCTTTTTGCTCTTTAATTTTAAAATCACTACCAGAAAAAGTAGGTATATATTTATCACAAATATCAAAAGATAAATTTAATTTACCATAACTAGATTTTTTATAAAATGAACTTAAACTTTCCCAATAATCATTACTTTTATCTTCATTCTTACCATTAAAAGAAACTCTAATCGAATTTAATTCACTTTGAGTAAATCCATCATAATCATTAAATTCAATTGGAACTACTAATACTTTTACATCCCCAATACTAGGAGTAATAGCTAACGAACTACTATTATAAATATCACTATGAGTTAATCTAGCATCTATTTCTATTAAACTATCGTTTGAATAAGTAATAGGTTTAAAAGTTGCTCTAACCATATAATAATCTTTTTCAACTGTAAAATAAGGTTTATCATTACAAAGTCTATTATTGATATATAATTCATCTAACATATACCCTTCATTAGGTAATGTTTTAATATATAACTTATCTCCTAATTGAATTTTATTGCCATTATTAATTTCATTTTTTTCATAATAAGCATTTATAGTACCATTAGAAATATTAGTATCTATATCGATAGTAACACCTTTATAGTAATCTAAAATAGTTCTACAACTAGTTAATGATATTGTAGAAAATAAAGCACAAATTGATATTAAATAAGTATTACGTTTCTTCATTTTTATAAAAAATAGTTGATTTTAGCATGGTTTTTAATCAGAAATCCTAGCAACTGGAGCCCATGGCTCAAGTAAATTCAATTCTTTATCTAAGCATTTTAATAACTCAGGCTTAATATATTTCTTCTTAATAACTATTTCATAAGTATATTCATTAAACCATTCATCACTCATAATAAAGAACCCTTTAAATCCTATATCATCTCCCCAAGAATTCATAACTTTCCATCTATTTGGTTTATTATTATCATCAAGATTAACACCTACTAAAGTCATAGCATGATTACATTGAGAAGCTTTAAGCATTAATCTATCTCCTTTATCAAAAGAAGTATTAACATTAAAAGTATCATCAATATTTAATAATTCTTTAACTAAACAACCTTCTTTTCTAAAACTAAAAGCAGTAACATCACAAGCAAACCACATAGGAGTATTATCTTTTAATGAATTAATAGCAGCTTCTTTTAAATCTGATAAACTAACATTTAAAGATATGCATTTATCTCCATCATAAACATTTTGAGTTAACTTTAACATATAAGGTTCATTGAATTTATAAGATGAAATAGGCCAATTTACTAAACTAACATATTCATTTAATTCTTCACCAATATATTTATTATAAAATTCAACAGGACTCATTTTAATACGTTTAAATGAATCTTTCTTTTCTTCTTTTATATCTTTATCATCTTTTTTATCATTATTAACTTCTTCATATTCATAAATAAATTCTTGAGTTGGTTCACCTAAACAAATAGCTAAAACATTATAAATATCTTTAAGCATACCTTCTTTTAAAGAAGTAAGTTCTTCTTTAGTTTTACCATTTTTATATTCGTTTCTTAATAATGCTATATCTTTAGTTAATAAATTTAATAAAACTTCATTCATTTCACTGCTTGAAGATGAACTAATGGTTTCTTTCATAGAAGATTTAGGACATACACCATATTTTTTAACTAAACTAGTAAAATAATTCCAATATCCACCATCTTGATGACCACCCATACCAATAATATATTCTAAAAGACGATCATCATTCTTGATATCTAAATTATTTAAAGTTTCAATTAAAGCACTATTTGATTTTTCTAATTTATCATAAAACATTAAATAAGATTCACTAAATTCAAATGATTTAACTTTAAGATTTTTAATAACTATAGGTCTAAGAACATTTAATCCAGCAAACATCCAACATCTTCCACTTTGTTTTTGATTAGTAACTTCAGGTATATCTTTAACTTCAACTGAATAAATAGGTTCTAAATCTCTTAAAGCATCGCTATTATAAGCAGTATTAAAAACACCATTTTTATTAACAGCATTTTTAGCTATTTTATTATTTAAATTTGCATTAAATTCCTTTGAATATTCTTTTAATAAACTATCAGTAATATTTTTTTCCATATAAAAAACCTCTTTTTCTATATTGTATATTTAAAAAAAATGATTTCAAGCAATATACTAAAACAATTTAGTTAATTTATTAACTAAAGTTAATGCGAAATTATTAAAACATTATTAATGTTTTATTCTTTATCGCGTTTGAATACTAAATGATAAACACCATCAATAGTTCCATAAGTAAAATTAACAAGTTCCCATCCTTCATTTCCGTATTTATTTAATTCTTGGTTTACTAAATCAACGGTTTTATTAATATTAAATTTTTCAACAACTATTACATATTTATACTCATATCTCATTTTTATAAAATGATTATTTTAATAAATTATAATAATTATTCTTCATCAAATAAACTCATTTGAGAATAAGCTTCATCCATATCTTTTAAATCTTTAACAACAAATTCAAATAAACTAATTATAGATTCATAATCTTTAACTGCACTATTTGCTATGCGGATTAATTTAATTCCATAATTTCTACATATTTCTTCTTTTTGTCTATCTAATTTAGAAGTTAATTTACTACCTATATGCTCTCCACCATCAATTTCAAATACAACTATAGTTTGATAACGTTTATTTAAGAATCCACCAGAAACTTGAACTATTACATCAAACTCTTTTTTACCAAATAAAGTTAAATCATTTAAATTGACATCTTTTATAGCATTTTTAATAGGAACATTTCTTTCAATTCTAAATTTAGATCCACGCTTATTAAAATATGGTTGGACTGTATCAAAAAAGTCTTTTTCATTTTTCGAATCATTAGAAAAATCATAAGATATTATCGCATCACTTTTTGGAACTACTAATTCACCATTTTTATAAACATAATCAGATAGAACCTTTATATCGTTAGTTTCTTCACCGCTTAACTTATCAATAGCTTCTTTATCACCTACAAATACAAATTTATCTTTCGCTCTAGTAACTCCAACATTTATTAATTCATGATTGTTTTTAATCCAATCCATCGTCTTTTTTCCAGTTTTGATAGATAAAGCAGCCGACATAATAATGACAGATTTTTCTGAACCTTGTAGAGTATGAATCGTACCAGCTTTAACATTATTAATTCCCGTTTTCATCAAATAATCATTAACAAGTGCGGCTTGATTAATAAAAGGAGTAATAATTCCAACATCTTTATATCCGTTATCTTTAATAATTTTAGCAATTTCTAGAGCTTCTTCTTTATATGAATTTCTAGCATTAGGATTATTTGTATTTTTTACGTCATAATAAACTAAATCTCCAGGAGTCTTATTTAATAATTTTAATTGATCTCCATAAAATCTTTGATTGACAAAACTAGCAATCTTTGTACCACATCTATAATGATATCTAAGAAGGATATTTTTAGAATTATTATCTTTCTTTAACATGGTAGATAATATTGAATTATGAATGTAATCATATTCTTCTGAAATATTGTATTTCCTTATTAAATCTTCATTAACATTTTCTTCAATGACTGTAACAGGTTGTAATTGATTAGTATCACCTACTAAAAGTAAATTATTACCTCTAACAATTGGAATTAAAGAAGTTGCTGTATTACATTGACCAGATTCATCCATAATTACTAAATCAAAATGTGGTTTAGGTGTTCCTAATTTAAAGCAAGATTGATTAGTACATATTATAATTGGAAAAACCGATAGTAAACGTTTTAAATTTGTATCATCTTTAAGCCATTTATTAAATCTTATAACTGCTTCTTTTATATTAGGTTCACTTATAATTTCAATTAATTCTTTATAAGTTACAGTTGATATTTTTTTAAATCTTAATAATGAAGAATAATAAACAAAATTTTTAAAATCTTTATCTTCTGAGGCTGAAATTGCATATTTTAAAACATCATCATCTTTTATTACTTTTGATGTTTTAACTCGATTTTCATAAGCTAAAATTTGCTCTTCTAATTTAGTGTTAATTTGTTTGATAGTCGTTAATCTTCTTATTTTTTGAAGAGTTTCTATTCTTTCGTTTAAATCAATTTGGGCTTCATATTCGACTAATAATTCTTTTAGTTCTTTAAAACCTGATAATGATTTATTTTTACTTATTTCAGTTAAGCTTTCTTGGACTTTTGCTTTTTCATGTTTTGATACAAAATTCATTATTTCTTTTAATTTATTGATTGCATCTTCCATTTCTTTATTATTTCCAAGTCTTATCATTGGAAAAATAATTTTTTCTTCTTCTTTAGTATAAGGTTTTTTAATAGTTAACGACTCATCCATCTTTTTAAAAATATCTGAGACTGGATGGTTATTATTAGAACAAACTAAAACTGTTTTATCATTTGCATAAGCTGATAAAAGTACATTAAAAATAGTTTCAGTTTTTCCTGTTCCTGGAGGTCCTTTAACATAAGTAACTCGATTAACCATCGAATTATAAACTACTCTCATTTGATCAATATTAATTTTGTTACGATTAAATACAACTATATTTACTTCTTTAGAAGTACCACTTCTAGCTTTATTTCTTCCAAAAAAAGCTTTTAATGGTGTAGGTAATTTACCTTCTTTATCCAATTCACTAATAGATTCAAATGTTTCATTAACAAAATTATTTGTATTTCTACTAAGTAAGAATATTGTGGGTCTAGTGTTAACTTTTTCGTTATTATGAAAATTTGATTTCATTAATTCGATATATTCTTTTTCATTTTTATCATAATTTATACAAAAATCTTCAGGATTCATATCTAAATACATTCCTAAAGTTACTTTCTTTTCTTGAGAAATTAAAAAAGATTTATTTATTGAAGAATGATTAGAAATTTTAAGAGTTTTATCTTTAAAATTAAGACTTAAAGTACGATAAGCAACAACGTATTGTTTATCATTTATATCTATTGAAAATTTATTAATAGCTAATGTTTGATAGCGATTAATAGCTTCTGCTTCATATTTACTTTTTTTAAATACTTTTTCAAGTAATGTATTAAATTGATTATCATCTAATTGATATTTATTATCTTTTGTTAATGTATGAATATCAATTCCATCAATCATTACTATTTCTTTTAAAAATGGATCATTATCTAACTGATAACAATCTGAAAGATATCTTAAAATATTATTATCAAAATTGATTATCTCTAGATATATCCCAATACGTTTATCTTTATTTATTTTATTAGATAATTCTAAAGGAGTTTCATAATAACTTTGCTCTAAAATAGTTGCGGATTTAATACTATTTATATAAATAAAAACTTCTCTTCCGTTATTTTGCATTACTTTATCACTTTTAAAAGGATTAAAGATATCACATTACTGCGTTTCATATTTGTAGGTCGATAAAAAAGGACCTTATGAAAAAGGTCTGACACAATTTGTATCAAACCTTTATTTTACTTCGTATGGAGCTCCAGGCGGGAATCGAACCCGTATACCTAGCTTGGGAAGCTAGTGTTCTACCACTGAACTACTGAAGCACTTTGAATATTTTATCATAATTATATGTAATAAAAAACGTTTGATTATTAATCAAACCCGTCTTTTTAAGTTAGCACAATGAATTTTTTTAGTAAATGACACACAATAAATAACAAAATATCGCTCTGGTCG
>CAKPNG010000032.1 GCA_934168325.1 uncultured Bacilli bacterium | reverse complement strand
TTTAAAACCAATTAATGTTGGTACGCTTCTGATGTTATAAATTGCTGCTAATCTATTAAAGTCATCAACATCAACACTAATAAAAGTAGTATCAGCTATTTCTTCACTAGTTTCTTCAAAAATTGGCTTAAGCATTCTACATGGTCCACACCAAGTAGCACTAAAATCAACTATAACGGTTTGATTGTTTTTAATTAATTCTTCAAATTCTTTTTCATTGTTTAATTTTACAAGCATATTTATTCCTCCTATTTTGATGATATTAAATAAAATATTATGAATATTATTACAATGTGAATTGGATAATACAAATAAAATGCATTTTTTATTATTTTATTTGTATAACCAAGTTTTCCATTATAAAGAATTATAAAAGGAATAGATAAAACAATATAACTAGTCATACCTAAATTGATAAATGTGTTTATAAATTGATTAGAAGTCACTTTTTCAACTATATAAAAAATAATGCTTAATAAAATTATATAAAAAGAGATGAATATATCTTTATAAAATAAATAATTATTGCTATTGCGATAACTTAAAAATAAATCATCACTTTTTAATGTTTTTCTACAATAAGAATTATATAAATATTGGCATAAAAATATTCCACCAAATAGCAACAAACCTAAAATATCATACTGAATATAAAATCCATCATATATAAAATGATATTTCACATATCCAAAAGTTGAGATAGATAAAAATTTTATGATAGGAGAAGTGATAATAACTAAAATAGGTAATATACCTAGAAATTTCAATTTTTTATTAGGTAAAGTAAATAAAATATAAGTAAGCGCATATAAAAATAATTCAAAAAATATATTTCCAACCCTATCTAAAGAGAACTTAGAACTAACTTTTATTAATGGACTATTTATAACGAAAATTCCAAAATAGATAATAATAGCCATTATTCCTAATTTTAATAAATAATGCCATTTATTATGAGTGTGTTTTAAACCCTCAGTTAATAAAAATAAATATAAAGGAAAAGATATTCGCCCTATAATTCTTAAAATTAAAACTACTGGATTTGATATGTCTCCTAAAAATATTCCAATATGATCAAAAGTCATTGCAACAAGAGCGATGATTTTTAAAGTAGTATTTGATAAAAATAATTTTCTGTAGTTCATCATTTTAATAAAAATATTTGAATTACACCGAGCATATTATTTAAAACATGAGCAGTTATACTTGCAGGTAATCCAAATTTATCATAAGTAAAACATAATGCAAAACCAGCAATAATATAATTAGGTAAATTAATTAATTCATTAACTATATCTTTTGATGATGTATTAAAATGTATAAAACCAAAAAATACAGCAACAACCACATAAGCTAAATATTTATTAAGCTTTTTTAAAATAGAGAAAAACCCCAATCTATAAGCAAATTCCTCGCAGATCGGCCCTAAAATTCCTAAAACTATAACTGCAGCAACAGGATATAAATTAACAACAGATACAATATTATCTTGATTATCATTACTACCTTTACCAGCTAAAGATACTAATAAATTATATAAAGTAGATACGATAATGATTCCTACGCCCATTAAAAATCCCCACAATAAATTTAGTTTGGAGTTCTTGAAGTCTAATAAAATTTTTATATTATCTTTAAAAAGAGCTAAGATCATTAATGGAAATAAAATAGAATAAACAGAAATAACAAGTATTGCCTTAGCCTTAGCTGTTTCTAAAAATTCTTTTCCGCAAGCTAAAGACAAAATGCCAATAATTATTAACTGTATTAAAATTAATCCTATCGTACCTATAAGAAATAATTCTATTTCTTTAACATTTGATAAAGCTAACCCCTTACTTCTTGAAAGATATTCTAATTTAACACCTTCTTTTTTATCGTTATTTTCTATTATTGGTTCTATTTTTTGATCACTGCCACAAAAAGGGCAGACTTCTCTATCTTTTTCAATTAATAATCCACACTTTTTACATTTCTTAAGTTCTTTCATATTTATATTCGCACTTTATAATATATAATATTATAAAGGAAAAAAGTAATGTTGCTAGAATTAAATGAAAATATTTATCGAACTATTGAAGTAGAAAGAAGTAAGTTTATTGCTTATGCATATAAAGCTTCCTCAATAGAAGAATTTGAGCAATTTTATGATTTATTAAAAAAAGAACATCAAAAAGCTAGACATATATGCTATGCCTATATTATTGGTGAAAATAAAAAATTTAGTGATGATGGTGAACCTTCCGGAACTGCTGGAAAACCTATTTTGAATGTAATTGAGAAAAGTAATTTAATAAATACTGCTGTATTTGTTGTTAGATATTTTGGTGGTACTTTATTAGGCAGTGGAAGATTATTAAGAACATATGTTGAAGCCTCTAAAATGGTCATAGATAATGCCAAAAAAATCGAATTAGTCGAAATGTATGAGTATAAAGTAAGGTGTGAATATGATTTTATTAATCAATTTAAATATTTTTTAAAAACAAGGCATTTTGTTATAAAACATATTGAATTTAATGATAAAATAGATATTGATTTTTTGGCAGATCTAGATTTTAAAGATAATCTAGAAGAAATGTTTTATCAAAAGATATATGTTGTTTCAAAAAATGAGTGTTTAAGTAAAAAGGAGTAGGTATGTCAGATTGTAATCATAATTGTAGCGAATGTAATAAGGATTGTTCTAGTAGAATTGAAAAATTTCAAACGAATAATTTTAGTCACATCAAACACATTATTGGAGTAGTTAGTGGAAAAGGTGGAGTTGGTAAATCGTTTGTTACTGGTTTACTTGCTAGTAATTTAAATAAACTTGGATTTAAAGTAGGTATTTTAGATGGTGATGTTACTGGACCTTCAATTCCAAAATCTTTTAATATACATGAACAAGCAGAAGGCGATGGAGAATCATTGATTTTTCCAGCTATTACTGATACAGGAATTAAAATTATTTCTAGTAACATGTTATTAAAAAATGAAGATGATCCAATTATCTGGAGAGGTTCATTAATTTCTAATTTAGTAAGACAATTTTATACAGACGTTTTATGGGAAGAATTAGATTATTTATTAATTGATATGCCACCAGGAACAGGAGATGTAACTCTTACTGTTTTCCAACAAATTCCAATTGATGAAATTGTAATTGTTACTTCACCTCAAGATTTAGTCAATATGATTGTCAATAAAGCTATAAATATGGCAAAAATGATGAACATTAAAATACTTGGTGTTGTAGAAAATATGTCATATTTAGTTTGCCCAAATTGTAAGGAAAAAATTTATTTATATGGTAAGAGTAATATAGAAGATAGTATTACTGATAAAGATATTAAAGTACTTGCAAAATTACCAATTATAGTTGGGAATAGCAGGGAAATTGATGAAGGAAATGTAGAAACATTAGATGTTCCTGAATTTAAAAATGTTATTAATGAATTATTAAAGGAGAACTCAAATGATTAAAGTTAGTGAATTTATAGAAAGAAGAGAAAAGCTTTATTCTAAGCTTAAAGATAGCTCTGCATTAGTACTTTATAGTGGTGTGGCTAAAAAAAGAAGTGCAGATGAAGACTTTGAATTTATTGTCAATAGAAACTTCTATTATTTAACAAATATTAAACAAGAAAATAGTATTCTTCTTGTCACTAAATTAGATGGAATTATTAAAGAATATTTATTTATAAATGAATATAGTGAATTAAAAGAAAAATGGACTGGAAGAAGAATTACACCTAGTGAAGCTAGAACTTTAAGTGGCATTTCTAATATTTTATTTAGTCCAACTTTTGACGCACAATTAGAAATGATATTAAACAATACAAATCCATTAGATAGAATCGATTTTATTTATATGGATTTAGAAAAAGAAAATAAAGTTGGACCCGAAACTTCTACAAATGATGTTGCTTCAACTTTATCTTTAAATTATCCAAATAAAGAATTAGTCGATGTTTATACTGAAATTATTAGATTAAGAATGATAAAAAGTTCAGGCGAAATCGAAGAATTTAAAGAAGCAATCTCTAAAACTAATATCGGTTTAAAAAAACTTATGAAAGCTCTTCAACCTGGTAAATACGAATATCAATTATCAAGTTTATTTTATTACACTATTCAAGATTATGATTTTAGTGAATTATCATTCCCTACAATTTGTGCAAGTGGAGTAAACGCTACTTGTTTACATTATATGACACCATTATCTAAACTCCAAGAAAACGATTTAATTTTATTTGATTTAGGGTGTCAAAATAATTTATATTGTGCTGATATTTCTCGTACATATCCTATTAGTGGCAAATTTAGTCCACTACAAAAAACAATTTATTCAATCGTTTTAGGTGCTAATAAATTAGTTATAAAATCTATTAAACCTGGAATTACTATTGCTGAATTACAACAAATCACAATTGACTATATGGCTAAAGAATGTCTAAAAGCTGGACTAATTAGTAGTGAAGAAGAAATTGGTAAATATTATTTCCATAATATATCTCACCATATTGGTCTTGATACTCATGATCCAAGTTTAAGAGAATTACCATTAGTACCTGGAAATATAATTAGTGATGAACCTGGTTTATATTTTAAAGAATTAGGAATTGGCGTAAGAATTGAAGATGATGTTTTGGTCACTGAAGATGGAAGTTATAATTTAAGTGGTCAAATTGTCAAAGAAGTTGCAGATATAGAAAGTGCATTAGCTCATAAAAATGGTTAACAACAATGTATAAATGTAAAATTTGCGGTCAAATAATTGATAATAAAAATATATGTCCTTTTTGTGGTAGTGATTCTTCAAATATTATTGAAATAGAAGAAACTATAGAAGAAAAAAAGAATAAAGAAAAGTATTATTGTTTAAATTGCGGTCATGAATTAGATTCTAACGAATACTGTGAATTTTGTGGCGCAAGCAAAGATTATATTATTGAAAAAAGTGAATATGATAAAATTTTTAATGAACCTTTAGTAGATGATACAGCTTCAACTTTAATAAACAATGAAGAAACTAAAGAGAAAGTAGATGAAGTTGAAAGCGATATAAAGGATGAAGAAAAAATAGATTCATTAAAAAAAGAAGATCATGTTTTTAACGAAGAACCTATAAAAGAACCATCCATTAGCAAAGAAGAAAAACAACCTATTTTAAACGAAAACCTTGCAAATCTTGATTATTTAATTAGAATTTATAAATATTTTGTTTATAAAGATTATCAAAAATCGCTTCTTATTAAAACATATATTTCTAATTATATTGATAATAAATTTACTTTAGAAAATTCAATTGATGAAGTTATTGATAATATTACTGATGAAGACTTAAAACGTTTTCTTAAACAATTTAAGGATAGATAAATGAAAAAGTACGAATATATATTTTTTGATTTTAATGGAACAATTTTAGATGATTTAAAATTGTCTTATGATTTATTATTAGAATTAATGGATCAAAACAATATTGAACATATTTCTATAGATAAATATAAGGATGTTTTTGGATTTCCAGTAAAAGGGTATTACGAAAAATTAGGTTTTAAATTTCCTGGTGATTCATTCCATAAAGCAAGTGTTTATTTTATTAATACTTATAATTCTCGTTGGAAAAAAGAAACTTCCTTAGTAAAAGATGTAAAAGAAACATTAACAAAACTTAAAAAAGAAGGCTATAAATTATACATATTGACTGCTAGCGAAAAGAATTTATTAATGGATCAATTAAATTATTTTAATATTTCTAATTTATTTGATGGAATATGTGCAAGTAATGATACTCATGCTAAAGGTAAATTAGAATATGGTCGTGAATATTTAGAAAATAATAATATAGATCCAAAAAAATGTATAATGATAGGTGATACAGTTCACGATTATGAAGTCGCTAAAAATTTAAATATGTATCCTATTTTATATACAAATGGCCATAATTCTAAAGAAAAGCTTAAAAATTTATCAATAAATGTTGAAAATTACGAGGAGTTTTATCAAACTGTACATAAATTAAATGGAGATAAATAATGAAAAGGGAAAAGAAAGCAAAACCTCATATTAGATTTTATTTAGTTTTATTAATGTTTTGCTTGGAAACATTAGCTTTTATAGGCTTAATTATTGGCATTATTGTTTTACCTCTATACAAATATCTATGGATAGTTGTTTTTATTACTATTCTTTTAAATATCATATGTAGTATTTTTATAGCTAATACCAATGTTGAATCTGGATTCAAGATTTCTTGGCTAGTAGTTATAAATTTAGTTCCTATTGGCGGAATTATTTTATATATCTTATATGCTGATAAAATTACGACCAAAAGAATGGTTAAATTAAGATTTAATAAAATTAATAGTGAACTTGATAAAGGTCTTGTTGATTGTTCTAATACGTTAAATGAAATCAAAAATATTGATGAAAATGCTTATCGAGTATTTAATTATGTTTATTTAAATGGACATAGTAGTGCTTATAAAAATAGTGTGATGGAATATTATACTTTAGGTGATTATGCATTTGAACCAATTCTTGAAGCTTTAAAAAAAGCTAAAAGATTTATCTTTATGGAATATTTTATTATTGATCATGGGATTTTCTTTGATTCAATTTATGAAATATTAAAGCAAAAAGCTAAAGAAGGCGTCGATGTTAGACTAATTTATGATGATTTTGGAAGTGTTTTTAAAGTTAAAGCTTTCTTTTATAAACAAGCTATTAATGATGGCATTAAATGTATTGCTTTTAATAGATGTCGTCCTTTTATGGATATAAGACAAAATAATAGAGATCATAGAAAAATACTAGTAATTGATGGAATTACATCTTTTAGTGGTGGCATTAATATTGCTGATGAATATATAAATAAAGTTACTAGATTTGGTTTATGGAAAGATAATTGTTTTAAAATTGATGGTGAAGCAACAAATGGTTTAACTAATTTATTTATTAGTAATTGGAATATAGCTCATAAAGATAAATTAGAGCATAAAAAATACTTGTTTGATGCTAATAAAGATTTAGTGGATTATGAGATTAAAAGTGATGGATTTATGCAACCTTTTGGAGATGTTCCTTTTGATAATGAAGAAACATGTCATAATGCTACTTTACAATTGATCAATAAAGCAAAAAAATATATTTATATATCAACTCCATATTTAATACCTGATGAAGAGTTACTTGATGCTTTAGCTATTGCTAGTAAAAGTGGAGTTGATGTTAAAATTATTACTCCGGGTATTCCAGATAAAAAATTAATATATAGTGCTACTAGAAGTTATTACACAAGATTAATTTTAAATGGTATTGAGATTTATGAATATACACCTGGTTTTAACCATCTAAAATGTATGGTTGTTGATGATGAATATTGTTTAACTGGAACTGTTAATTTTGACTATCGTTCTTTCTATTTACATTTTGAAAACGATGTTTTATTTTATAAAAATAGTAAAATACATTTAATAAGAGATGACTTATTAGAAATGATTTCTCAATCTGAATGTATAAATAATTCAAATAGAAAAGTAGGATTCTTTAAGAAAATATATAGAGCATTTATTAAAATATTTTCTCCTTTATATTAACTAATCATTATTTAATTTACGCACAGTAAAAATATTTTAAAACGCTTTTAAATTTTTTGCAAATTTTTTTATTTTCTTTATTTTTTTATATGCGCCACTATAATTTTTTTATCAATGGAGGAAAATTATGAAAAAACGTTATATGATATTAGCACTTTCTGTCTCTGTTTTAGCTTCGTGTGGAACTGAAGCAAAGAAAGAATCTACTGAAGAAAAAATTTTAAGAGTATTAACTGAAGGCTATAGAGCAACTTTAAACTTTGAGACATCAGAACAATGGGGTTCTGATGTAACAGTTACAAATCATATTACAGAATTATCTGTAATGCCAGATTATACAAGCTATGTTGAATTTGAAGCGACTAAAGATGAAACTACTGGAGTAGTTACTAAAGGAAATATGGCTTATAACACGACATATTCTCATGAAGTAAAAGATGGCGTTGATACGTATAAGTAAAAGATTTCCACTCTACCGATTTTGTAAATTTCTTTTATCATAAACAGAGGAGGTTACTTATGGGTAGGTTTTTTACTGATCAACAAAGATTTAATATTGTTAAAGAATTTAGAACTTCAGGTTTAACAATTTCGGATTTTGCAAGAAAGCATAGAATGTCTAGGGAAACATTAAGAGACTAGGTTAACGCTTACAATAATTTAAATGGTTGCTTTATTAATGTATCTAATTTTGATAATGAAAAAGATGTTGTTATTAAAGATGAAGATGTTGTTGTAAACATTCTTTCTGATGAACAAAAAATTAAAAGAAGGTTTACTAGATTTGATCATTCGATAGTAATGATTGAATTTAAAGGTCTTAAAATTACAACATCATTAGAACAAGCACAAATATTATTAGATAGAATATATGAACAGATTTAAAGATAGGAAAATTTATTTTTATTCTAATTTTATTGATATGAGATTTGGAATAAAGAAGGCACAACTGCTTATATCAACAAATTTTTCACCAATAGAAATTAGTCAATCAATATTTATATTTCCTTCTAAAAGCGGAAAAATAATTAAGATTTATTATGAAGATGAATATGGGTATTGGCTTCTACAAAATAAATTAGCTTTTGCAAAGTTTAAAATTCCAAAAGATGATATTTCTAAACAACTAATGAACCCAAAATTATTGGAATTTTTCTTAAAAGGAATGGAAGTTATCGAAACAAAAAATAAACCAAAAATTGAAGGTGAATCTTTCTAAAAAAACGTTCATAAAAAATAATAAAATGTTAAAAAAACACGAGAATTATCGTGTTTTTTTGTGTTATTTAAGTTCAAAATATGTTATAATAAATTATGAAAAAAACAAGTCTAGAAAGTCGCATAAAAGAATTAGAATCATTGTTAAAACAGCAAGAATTAATCATTCAAAGTAAGAATGAAGAAATTAATCAACTAAGCAAAGATAATACTAATTTAAAAGATCAAAATCTAAAAGTTCAAAATGAGAACGAACAGATAAAACTAGAAAATAAAAAAATTTCTGACAACTATCAAAATATATTAATCGAGCTTAGAAAAACAAATGAAAAGTACAATAAGTTACTTGTAAAATATGATTCGCTTTCGTCAAAAAGTAAGATAATTAAAGCTCTTCCTTATATTTCGAAGACAGAAAAATCTAAAGTAATTATCGATGATGCTGAAGAAATAATTAAAGAAGAAAAAAATAAAAAACGTTCTCGAAAAGGGGAAAAACATGGTAAGAAATTTTCTTCTTTTGATTTTGAAAAAAATGTTGCTGAAATTAAAATATTAAAACCAGAAGAAACCGTGTGTCCAAAATGTGGAGAAACTTTAGTTAAGTTTTCAGAAGATATTTCTTATTTAGTAAAGACAAAAATGCCTGAAATAATTGTAACAAAATTGATTAAGGAAAATTATAAATGTCCAAAATGTAATAAAAAAGATAATAAAATCTTTTATCCTATTTCAAGTGATTCTTTTCCTGGTTCAATTTTGACTTCATCATTAGCTTCTTTTATTGCTTTTAATAAATATGAATTAGGTATCCCATTTGAACATCTTTCTAACTACATTAGTACACAAATAAACATTCCAATTTCTAAACAATGTTTAGCAAATTATATGGCAAGACTTGCAGAAAGGCTTGAACCTATTTATATAAAAATGCGAGAAGATTTAATTAATAATGAAGCAGGTGTAATTCATGCAGATGAAACAACGCTTGCAATAAATAGAAGGCCACAGGCAGATATAAATAGAAAAAAATCGTATATTTATCTTTATGGTTCTTCGTTTTATGGTAGTCAAATAAATATTTATGATTTTAGGGTTTCTCGTGAAGCTGAAAATGTAATTAATATGCTTCAAAATTTTAAAGGCGTTATAGTCGTTGATGATTGTGCTATTTATGATAAAGCTTGTAAGAAGCTAGATGGGATAATATTGCAACGATGTTGGGCTCACGCAAGACGAAAATTTGCGAATATCGTTAAAACAATTGATAAAAAGAATTTAGAAAAATCAATTGCAGGTAAAATATTAAAACAAATTGAAAAATTATTTGAAACCGATAAAAAAATAAAAGAAAAATCGGTTACACTCGATGATATTAAAAAACTAAGACAAAAAGAAGAAATTCCTATATTGGCTAAAATTTATAAATTGGTTTTTATGACAAAAGTAAAACTAGGCTCTCCTCTTGAAGAAGCAATCAATTATTTTAAAAGTATTAAATTAGATCTTTTAACTTACTTACAACATCCAACAGTAGACTTAACAAATAATATGGCAGAAAGAGCTATAAAACCTTTTGTAATTCAAAGAAAGGCATTCATGACTTCTAGAAGTTATGAGGGAGCTCAGATAATGGCAATACTTTTCTCAATAATTCGTACGGCTAAAATCAACATGCTTGATATTTATGATTATATTGAATATCTCTCTGAAAACATAGGCAAGGAAAAAATAGAAAATTTAGTTCCTTATTCTGAAAAAATGAGAGATAAATTTAATATTCTATAAGCGTCGCGCCGAATCCGCCATTGGCGTAATTTGGCGGATAAACATTATTAAAACTTTATTTTGTATAATTGGTGTAAATCTTTTACTTATACGTTGATACTGCAATTACTGTTACTTTAGGAATAGATAATGTAATTAGAACTGAAGTTATCGGTGATTATGATACTGGAGAAGCTTATAAATGGGGAAGTCTTGGTTTTGATAATGGATTTAAAGGAATAAAAATTGAAGATCTTACATTAGAAAGTGAAGGTGTATATAGCGTTAATTTAACAAATCTTTCAAAAGAAACATTAAATAATTTTAGCGTATCTTTCTATGGTATGAGTGGTTATGAAATAGATCAACTTAAACTTGGAGTAAGTAAAGAAGGGGATTTAGCAACCATTGCTGGTGTTTATAAACAAGCAACAGAAGAAATCATGGGTATAAATGTCGTTACAGATATAAGTTTTACTGGTAGATTTAATGCTATTCCTAAAGGTGAAAAAGCTGTTTTAAATACAGAGCCTTTAAAAGGTGAAGAAGATGCAACATTCGCTAGTGCTATGAAAAAACTACAAACAAATAACTGGAAAGCTGCTTTAACTACTGAAAAAGGTGTTTTTGGTAAAGATGAAGTTAAAAAAGGAGCTAGTGGTGTAGTTTATGCAACTCCTGAAGCAATGACTTATGAAACTTATTATGCTAATGGTGGATTAAATACACAAGCTGCTATTTATAAAGTTGGTAATAAAGCTCAACATGCTGCTAAAATTGTTGATAATTATTATAAAAACGGAAATGAAGAAGATTATGAATTTCCTGGAAGTTATTTACCAACATTTGCTATTTCTTCATTATTCTTTGATAAAGAGGGTGATACTTATACTTTAAATCATGATCGTTATTATAATGGATATGATACAACTTATGTATTTTCATCTTTATATGGAGTCGAAGTTAAAGATTTAAGTATTAAAATTACTGATGATAGCGTTATTTTTAATAATTTTACTCCTGCTGGAGCTCATACCGTTAGTGATAGAGCAATCGAAACATATACAGATTTTGGAAAACAAGCAAATCTTATTGATACCAGTAAAGTTAAAGATACAATTGCTGGTTTAACTTGGGTAGATATATTTAAATCACATCCTAATTATTCTGAAGTTCTTGAAATATTTAATAATGATGAAACTTTATTAAAAGCAGTTCCTACAACTGAAGATAATCATTCAATAATTTCTTTATATGTTGATGCTGCAACGGGTGATTTACAATTCCAATTTGATAATTTAAGTGGAAGTAAAGAAGGCGAAGCACTTTGTGAAAGTTATAAAAAGATCTTAGTAAGAGAAGGATATAGTGAAGCTACTCAAGATAAATCGGGTACATATTCAGCTACTAAAGTAGTAAATGGTAAAGAAATTACAGTCTCGTTTGAAAGTGATATTGATTATAATTATGGAACTTATTATTTCATGATTATGCCAAGTGTAGCTGATGCTGCTTAATTATTAAGTTATTAATTATTCGATACTAATGATAATTTAAAACATTAGTATCGAATAGTATCTTGATGAAGAATATTATATTCAACCTTTAAGAAATCGTATTTTTATATTATAATTATTAAAGATGGGTGAGAGAAATATTATGAAAACTTCACATATTAAGAATAACAATGTAGTGATTACATCACATACACCTTTTTTAATGTTAGGCAAATTTAGTGATTTTAATGAAGGTAGTATTGTTTGTTGTAATATTAAAGAACTTTATTTTCAATCGATAGCATCTAAATATAAAGATGATATTGTTTTAATTTATGAAGATAAAGAAAAGACTAAATTTAGTATTAGTGTTAAGAAATATAAAGATGAAAAATCTTTAATAAGTTGCTTAAATTATTTAGTTTTAAATTTGAAAGAACGTAATTTGTTAACTAATTTTGATGGAATTAGTATTTCATGCCATTCAACAATCAAGCATAATGAAGGTTATGAACTTAATTTTTTAATTAATTTTATTGAATCTTTAAATATTTTATATGAATTAAAGATGGATACTATCTTAATGTCCTCAATTGTTCATAAAATATATAATATTTATTTTGGAAAAACTGTATCTTTACTTTATGTTAATGCTTTCTTCCAAGATGGTATTTCTTATTTTAGTATTGAAGGTAATAAAGTTGAGTCTAAATCAATTACTAATAATTTAGATCGTTTTGCTTTTGTTAGATTTATAGATGGCGAAGCTTTAAATAATGAACAAAATAATGGATATTTAAAGAGTTTATATGATGTTTATTTTAAAGTTAAAAATTTAATGCATGTCAATTCTTTAAGTAATATTAATTATCAATACAGTTTCCCTTATTTATTTGGACCTTATTCCCCTTTACAAAATTATGAGAAATTAGTTATAACTCATTATTTTGAAGAAAAAAGAAGAATTAGAACTTTATTAGAAGCTTATACTGATAATGATATAACTACGAAAATTTTTGATACAATTAATATGTCAAATTATGAAATTGGTGGATTTTTAGCATACAATAAATATAAAAATTATTTAGAAGCAAATGTTTATAAAAGCCAATATAATAGAAATGTTGCATTGACAACTTTAAATACTGAAGCAACTAATAGTTTTATGTTTATAGTTGAAACAAAAAATGTTAATGATTTATTAAATTATTTAAATACATTACAAAATTATAAATTCCATGTTTGTAATATTTCAATATTAGGAATTGAAATAAATATCAATAAATAAAATAAAAACATCTCTAAACTGAGATGTTTTTTTAAAATTTGATTTAGGTTATTTATTTTTTGCTTCCCACTTTTTTCTTTCAGCAGTATTAAGAATTTTCTTTCTCATACGGAAAGTGGTAGGAGTAATTTCAACAAGTTCATCACTATTTATATAGTCTAAGCAAGCTTCAAGTGACATTTTTCTAGGTGATTTTAATACAACAGTTTGGTCTTTATTAGCAGATCTTTGATTAGTTAAATTCTTAGTTAAACAAACATTAACTGCTAAATCAGTATCATATTTATTTTCACCAATAATCATACCTTCATAAACTTCAGTAGTTGGAGCTATAAACATAATTCCTCTATCTTCAATATGTTGAATAGCATAAGGAGTAGCACTACCTTTATCAGTAGCAACTAAAACACCAATTTGTCTTTCACCAATAACTTTATCTTTACATGGTCTATATTCACTAAAAGTATGAGAAATAATGCCATATCCTTTAGTTAAAGTTAAGAAATTAGTAACAAAACCAATTAAGCCTCTTGAAGGAATTATATAATTGATTTTTGTATTATTATCATCACTTGTCATATCAACAAGTTCAGCATCTCTACTTCCTAAACTTGTCATAATATCGCCAACATAGTCATTAGGAACTTCAACAGATAAATCTTCATATGGTTCACATTTAACACCATCGATTTCTTTAATAATAACTTTTGGGCGGCTAACTTCAAGTTCAAAACCTTCTCTACGCATATTTTCAATTAATATACCTAAATGGAGTTCACCTCTACCTGAAACTATCCAACTTTCAGAATTTTGAACACGTTGAACTTTTAATGAAACATCTCTTTCTTGTTCTTTAAAAAGTCTTTCTTCGATTTTTCTAGCGGTTAATAATTTACCATCTTGGCCACTAAAAGGAGAAGAATTAGTACCAAATGTCATTTGAAGAGTAGGTTCATCAATATGAAGTGGTGGAAGTGGATCATATAATCCATTTTCACAAATTGTTTCACCAACGTTAATATCAGGTAAACCAGCGATAGCAACAATTTCACCTGCATGAGCTTCTTCGATTTCAACTTTCTTTAATCCGTAATAGCCAATAAGTTTTAATACTTTAAAATTCTTAGTTGTTCCATCAAGTCTAGCACAACTTACGATTTCATTTAAATGAATTGAACCTCTTTGAATTCTACCAATTCCCATTCTACCAACATAATCGTTATAATCTAATAAGCAAACTTGGAATTGAAGTTTTCCATTAGGGTCAACTTTAGGTGCAGGAATTTCAGATAAAATAAGATCAAAAATAGGATCCATGCCTGGTTTTTGTGTTGCTGGGTTACTGCTTAAAGAGCTAGTACCATTTAATCCACTTGTATAAGCGACTTTAAAATCAAGGAATGAATCAGGGGCACCAAGTTCAATAAATAATGATAGGACTTCATCAACAGCTTTTTGTGGATTAGCATTAGGTCTATCAATTTTATTTATAACAACAATAGGTTTAACATTTGCTTCAATTGCTTTCTTTAAAACGAATCGTGTTTGAGGCATTGTACCTTCGAAAGCATCAACCAATAGTAAACAACCATCAACCATTCTCATAATTCTTTCAACTTCACCGCCAAAGTCAGCGTGACCTGGAGTGTCAAGAATGTTAATTTTTGTATCTTTGTACATGACAGAAGTGGTTTTAGCTAAAATAGTAATTCCTCTTTCTCTTTCAATGTCATTACTATCCATTGCACGATCTTGTAATTTTTCGTTATCTCTAAAAGTACCACTACATTTAAGTAATTGATTAACTAAGGTTGTTTTACCATGGTCTACGTGAGCGATAATAGCAATATTTCTTAAATCCATAGTAATTTCCTCCTAAAACTTTGAAATTATACCATAATTTGAGCTATGTATATATAAAAATTTTTCATAAAAATGAAAAAAACTAACATTGTCTATTATACTTTATGTATAATAAGTAAGGAATTTAGGAGAATGTATGCGTAGTAATGGTATTTTATGTCCTATATCATGTCTTCCATCAAATTATGGAATTGGAGACTTAGGAAAACCTAGTTATGAATTTGTAAAATTATTAAATAAAGGCAGTATTAAGTATTGGCAAATACTTCCTTTAAATCCTGTTGATTGTTGTAATTCACCTTATGCTTCTAGTTGTGACACAGCAATTGATCCAATATATATTTCTTTAGAATTATTAAAAGAAGATGGACTAATAAAGAAACTTAAAAAAGCAGAATTTCCAAAAGATAAAATTGATTATAATTTAGTAAGAAGTTATAAAATGCATTATTTACAAAATGCTTATAAATTACAAAAAGATGTGGGTTCTGAAGACTTTTTGAAATTTTTAAGCGAAAATTCATGGTTAGAAAAGTACGCTTTATTTCAAATTTTATTAAAGAAGAATCATAATAAAGTTCTTTACGAATGGAATAAAAAAGACAAAGAAGCTTTCTATAATGATAAGGAATTATTAATTAAATATAGTAAAAAAATTAATTTTATATACTGGGTTCAATATAAGTTATTTTGTCAATTAGAATTATTAAAAAAAGAATTAGAAAAATGTGATGTTAAGCTAATTGGTGATTTACCATTTTACGTTGGCTTAAATAGTAGTGATTTTTTTGGACATTTAGATGAATTTTTGATTAATTATAGAGATTGTTCACCTAAAATGGTTGCTGGTGTACCACCAGATTATTTTTCTCCTTTAGGTCAATTATGGGGTAATCCATGTTATGATGTTGAATATATGAAAGATAATAATTATTCTTTCTTTAATAATAGAATCATAAAAGCTTTGAGAAAGTATGATGTATTAAGACTTGATCATTTTAGAGCTTTTGATACTTATTATAGTATTCCTTTTGGTAGTAAAAATGCTGTTAATGGTAAATGGGAAAATGGTCTTGGACATCCTTTCTTTGAATTATTAAAGAAGGAGAATATACTTGATAGACTTATTGTTGAAGATTTAGGAGATGTATTCCCATCTGTTTATAAATTGCGTGATGATTTTGATTTACCAGGTATGAATATTTTGCAATTCTCTATTTTTGATAATGCTTTTGAAACAAAAGAAAAGCAAATAATTTATACGGGTAGTCATGATAATGAAACAATAGTTGGCTTTTATAAAAATTTAACGAAAGAGAAAAAAGAAATATTATCTATTAAATTTAGATATGAAGGCATTAAATCTAAAAAAACTAATTGGAAATTTATTGAATATGCTCATAAATCTATTTGTGAATTATCAATTATTCCTATTCAAGATTATTTAGGATTAGATAATAAAGCTAGAATTAATACTCCAGGTGTTGCAGGTGATATAAATTGGACTTTTAGATTGAAGAATTATAAAGATTTTATTAAAGTATTGCCTATGATTGTTAAAATGAATGAGATGTGTGGAAGATGATTAAAGTTTGTTTAGTAAATTTAGGATGTTCTAAAAATAGAGTTGATAGTGAAGCTGTTTTAGGTTTATTTAATGATAAATCTAATTTTGAAATTGTTGTTGATGAAACAGTTGCTGATTTAATTATTGTTAATACATGTGCTTTTATTCATGATGCTGAAGATGAATCTTTTGACACAATTTCTTATCTTGAAACACTTAATAAAAAGCTAGTAGTTTTAGGATGCTTAGTTGAAAAATATCATGATATTTTGCACAAAAAGTTCCCAAAAGTCGACTTATTTGTTGGATTTAAAGATTTTAAAAATCTTGGCTCTATATTAAATAATCTTCTTAATATTGACAATTTTAAAAAGTACGATATCTTTAATAGAATTGAAGAAGATAATGAATTTTCAATCTTTTTAAAAATTAGTGAAGGATGTAATCACAAATGTGGTTTTTGTATTATTCCTAATTTAAGAGGAACATATTATTCACTACCATTAATTGATTTAGTTAATTATGCTAAAAATGCTGTAAAAAGAGGAATAAAAGAAATTAATGTAATCGCTCAAGATACTGCATATTACGGAAAAGATTTTAAAGATAAAAATATAACTTTATCAACTTTATTAAAAGAGTTAGATGACATAGAAGGTATAGAATTTATACGTGTTTATTACATATATCCTAATGAATTAACTGAAGAAATTGTTCAAACAATTAAAAATAGTAAACACATAGTCCCTTATTTTGATTTACCTATTCAACATGCTAGTGATCGAATTATAAGATTAATGAATCGTAATGATACATATGAATCATTATCAAATATGTATGATTATATAAAGAAAGAAATTCCTGAAGCTATTTTTAGATGTACTTTAATCGTTGGTTATCCTACAGAGACTGAAGAAGATATAGAAATATTAGAAAAATATTTAAAAGAACATCCATATCACCATATTGGTGTATTTACTTATTCTAATGAAAAAATGGCTTACGCTTATAAATTAACTCCACAAGTAGATGAAGAAGTTAAGATTGAAAGAAAAGATAGAATTATGCGCTTAGCTAAAAAAATATCTTATGAACTTAATAAACAAATGATTGGAAAACAATATAAAGCTATCGTTGTTGGAGAAGATAATGGAACATATCTAGTAAGAACATCATTTAATGCTACAGATGATATTGATGGTGATATTTATATGAAAACCGATAAAAATCATAAACTTGGTGATATTGTAGAAATTGTTATTACGGATGCTTTTGTTTATGATTTATATTCTAAAGAAATTTAGAATAGTTTTATTTTAAAACTTAATTTTTACTATATTGATTGTGTCCCTTTGTTGTAGGTCTCCCTAAAATTAAATACAATTAAGTATTACTTCCGAAAACCATATTTGCAA
>CAKPNG010000031.1 GCA_934168325.1 uncultured Bacilli bacterium | reverse complement strand
TATGTATAAGCATTAAAATTATTACAATTATTAATTACAAGCGGAATATTTCTAGTGTACTAATGCAAAAGACGGGAATTTTAGAAAAGAGGATATTCGGATTTAAAATTTTTATTTGAGCGTTATTTATAACTTATTAATTTAAAATAGATATTTTTACATAATAATGCTATAATAATGACACTATGAAAATTATTCCAATTAAAGATTTAAGAAACACAAGTAGCATATCAAAGTTATGCAAAGACTACAATGAACCTATTTTTATTTCAAAAAATGGTTTTGAAGACCTTGTTATAATGTCTTGTGATTACTATGAAAAGTACTTAAATAATTCAAAAACCTTGCAAAACAACACTTTTTTTAAAGAAAATATTATAGTTGATAATCAATTAGATATATTTGGATTTATACGCTGCGCAGCTTCTACAATCAAAATAGAGGTCGCTAACATTAAACATAATTTATTAGAAATAAAAAATAAAATAGATTATTGTTTAAAACAAAATGTAAATATACTTACATTTCACGAATTATGTATCACCGGTTATACATGCAGTGATTTATTTTTTAATAATGATCTTTTAAATAATTCAGATAAAGCGATAATTGAGCTTAAAAATTATAGTTTAAACAAAAATATATTATTTTGTGTGGGAGCACCAATTAGATTTCAATCCAAAATTTATAACTGTGGGATATTAATATTAAATGGCGAAATTTTGGGTATAATTCCTAAAAGTATTCTCCCAAATTATAATGAATTTTATGAACAAAGATTTTTTACTGAACGGAAAGATGAAAATACATTTATCAACTTTGACAATAAGTTAGTTCCTTTTGGTAATAAATTTGTTTTTGTTAATTCTTTATATAATAAATTAAAAATAGGCGTAGAAATTTGCGAAGATTTATGGGGGAGCGATAATCCAGATATTAAATTAGCTAAAAATGGTGCTAACATAATTTTAAATTTAAGTGCTTCTAATGAATTAATTGGAAAAGATAATACTAGAAGATATCTTGTAAAAGCTACTACTAATAGATTGATTTGTGGATATGTCTATTCAAGTTGTGGAGATGGCGAATCTACAACTGATTTAATATTCTCTGGTCATAATATAATCGCTGAGAACGGCAAAATATTAAAAGAAACAAAATTATTTGAAAATAATACTATTATTTCTGATATTGATGTAGATGCTCTAGAATTAGATAGGCAAGAAAACACTTCTTTTAGAAAAGAAAATGATTGTACTTATAATAAAATTTATTTTAAATTAGATATTAAAAATAATGATTCTTTAATAAGACCATTAAGAAAATTACCATTTGTTTCAAATAATTTGGAAATTCGTAAGCAAAGAAGCAATGAAATTATTTTAATGCAAGCTAAGAGTTTACTTAAAAGATTAGAGATAACTCATTCAAAAAAAGTTGTATTAGGGTTATCAGGTGGGCTAGATTCTACATTAGCTTTAATTGCTACAGTTGAGGCTTTTAAATTAGATAACAGAGATTTAAAAGACATTGAAGTAATAACTCTTCCGGCTTTTGGAACTTCTTCTTTGACTTTAAATAATGCTTTAAAATTAGCAAAAGAATTCGGAACAAGTATTAAAGAAATTAATATTAAAGATTCTTTAATTCAACATTTTAAGGATATAAATCACGACATTAATAATCATAATGTTACATACGAGAACGCTCAAGCAAGAGAAAGAACGCAAATTCTATTAGATTATTCAAATGATATAAATGGCATTATGATAGGAACTGGCGATTTAAGTGAACTTTGTTTAGGTTTTACAACATATGCTGGTGATCATATATCAAGTTATGGTTTAAATGCTTCTTTACCAAAAACTTTAATTCAAGCTGTTGTCGAAGATTACGCAAATGAACATTTAGAAGTAAAAGAAACTTTACTTTCAATTCTTCATACTCCTATTTCACCAGAATTATTACCCCCTGATAAAAATGTAATAACTCAAAAAACAGAAGAAAATCTTGGTGTATATGAACTCCATGATTTCTTCATATATTATTTCTTAAGACATAATTTTTCTATTTCTAAAATATATTATTTAGCTTGTGAAACTTTTAAAGATAAATATACTACTTTATATATAAAAGATACTCTTACAATTTTTGTAAAAAGATTTTTTACTAATCAGTTTAAAAGAAGTTGTTTACCTGATGGTGTTAAAATAGGAACGGTCTCAATATCACCAAGAGGTGATTGGAGAATGCCTAGTGATAGTAGTTATCAAGTATATATAAATGAGCTAGAAAAATTAAAATAGCTGCAAAACTCAATTATTTTTTAAGATTTTTGATATTATTAATTTTAATTCATTGATAGAATTCATATTCAAAACAATTTCTTGTCTTATCTTTTTTGAATCAGGAAAGCCGATAAAAAATTTATGTGCAATACCTTTTAAAATTGATATTGCTTGTCTTTCTCCTTTTTCTGATACTAAATATTCACAAAACTTTAATAAGTAATTACATTGTCTATTTATATCTCTTTCTTCAACATAAGGTTCGTTATTAAGTGCTTTATTTATATTAGATATTAATTCAGGATTCCCAATTCCGCCTCTTGCAACTAAAACTGCATCTGCTTTTGTAATATTTAATGCATTAATAGCATCAGAAACAGAATATATATTTCCACTTATTCCAAAAGGGATTTTAATTTCACTTTTAAGATCTTTTAAAGCTTCATAATGAGGTTCACCAGAATATAATTCTTTTTTTGTACGAGCATGAATCGAAATAAGCTTAACACCCGCTTTTTCTAATGTTTTACAGATATTAACTACATTAATATCATTAAAACCCAGTCTAATCTTAGCAGTAACTGGTTTACTAGACTTATCACAAATTGCTTTCATCGTGTCATAAAGATGGTCTAAGTCTTGTAAATAAAAACTGCCTGCATGAGATTTCAATACCTTTGCAACTGGACACGCTAAATTTATATCCAATATATCGTAATTAACATTACTATTTTCTAATATATCAATAGCTTTTAATAAGTTTTCTTTTTCGCCACCAAATAATTGAATAGCAAACGGAGTTTCTTTATTATCCGAGAATAATAACCTTTCTGTTTCTTTATTACCATAAATTAATCCACAGTCACTAATCATTTCGGAATATGTTAATTCGGCTCCATTTTCCCTCATAAGTTTTCTATACGAAAAAGAAGTTATCCCTGCCATTGGGGCAAGGATAACTTTGCTTTTAATTTCAATATTTCCGATAAAGAAAGACATTATTTTTCTTCGTTTGTTGAATTATCTTTAACTTCTGAAGGCTTTTCGTTATTTTCGCTATTCTTTTCTTCTTCCTTCATGTTATTACTTCCTGTTAAAGCAGTGTCTTTTTGAGATACCTTTTCAGGTGGTAATGTTCTATTTTTTAATAAGTAATCAATTTGTTCTTCTGTAATAGTTTCGTGTTCTAATAAAGTATTAGCAATTAATATAACATCATCTTTTCTTGCATTAATTATATCTAAAGCTTCTTTATGAGCATTTTCTATAATTTTACGAACTTCTTTATCAATTTCATCAGCTACTTGTAATGAGAAATTCTTTTGAGTATCAGTATAATCTCTACCTAAGAAAACACTTCCATTATCTTTTTCATATTGGATAGGCCCTAAAGAACTCATACCATAATAAACAACCATACTTCTAGCAATTCTTGTAGCCATTTCAATATCATTACTTGCACCAGTAGAAACATCTTTAAAGAAAATTTCTTCACTACTACGACCACCTAAATAACCTGTGATCTTTGCCTTTAATTCACTTTCGGTTTCTAAGAATCTATCTTCTTCTGGTCCCATTAAAACATGTCCGCCAGTGTTTCCACGTGGAATAATTGTAATTTTTCTAACTTTATCAGAATCTTTTAAAGTGAGGCCAATAATTGCGTGTCCAGCTTCATGGAAAGCAACTTGTTTACGTTCTTTTTCACTATAACCTTTACTAGATTTAGCAATACCTGCAATTCTTCTATCAATAGCTTCATCAATATCTGCCATGTTGATTGCATCTCTTTTGCCTCTAACAGCTAAAATTGCTGCTTCATTTAATATATTAGCAATATCTGCTCCGCTAAATCCGATTGTTCTTTTTGCTAATTGATGGAAATCAACGGAATCATCGAACTTTTTATTTCTTGCATGAACTTTAAATATAGCTTCTCTACCTTCTAAGTTAGGTAAATTTACTATAATTTGTCTATCAAAACGACCAGCACGTAATAATGCAGGATCTAATACATCAGCTCTATTAGTTGCAGCAATAACAATTACACCACTATTATCTTCGAAACCATCTAATTCAACTAATAATTGGTTTAAAGTTTGTTCTCTTTCATCATTTCCGCCACCTAAACCAGCACCTCTTTGTCTTCCAACAGCATCGATTTCATCAATAAATACGACACAAGGGGCATTTTGTTTAGCTGTTTTAAATAAATCTCTAACACGTCCAGCACCAACACCGACAAACATTTCGACGAAGTCACTACCAGAAATCGAATAGAAAGGAACACCAGCTTCACCAGCAACAGCTTTTGCTAATAAAGTTTTACCAGTTCCTGGAGGCCCAACAAGTAAAACACCTTTTGGTAATTTTGCACCAAATTTAGTGAATTTCTTAGGTTCTTTTAAATAATCGACAATTTCGACCATTTCTGCTTTTTCTTCATCGCATCCAGCAACATCTTTGAATGTGACTTTAGAATCATCAACCCTTCTAGCTCTTGATTTATTAAATTCCATAGCTTTACTATTTCCGCCAGTGGCAGAGCTAAGGAATCTAAATAACATAAACACAATAAATAATGTAAATAAGAATGAAATAATTGTAGGTAACCAAGATAAGAAAGAATTTTCCTTATATACAGTAGTGCTCATAGCAACTAAGCTATTAACTTTACTACTATCAACAGATTCATCTGATAAATCATTTGCTAAATAAAAACTTAATGTCTTTGGGTCACCAGATGTTGTATCGAGTTTATAAGTACCATCTGAATCGCCTTTAACTATTGGATAATATTTTTCATTTAATAAAGTGTCATATGAACTTGTGAAAGTATATGGTGTTGAAGAACTATAAGAATATGTAGTTTTACCAGTTGCTGAATCAACACTTTTTGTGAATTGATAAGCATCCATTGTAACGATTGCATTATCGCTTTGTTTTGTAACTTTAAAGTTTTTAATTCGTATATTATCTTCAGTATTTGTAATTAATTGAATAGCATGTTCTGTTCTTATTTCGACAGATTTTCTTGAAATTGCATTACTGACTAAATTACCAATTACAAAAGCTGCAACGGCAATTAATAAGCCAAATATAAGTAATTTACTATAATTGAATTTTTTCTTTTCCATACTTACCTCGCTTTCTTTTTTTATGTTTTATATAATAAAACATTGTTTTAAAATAGTATACCATTTTGCTTAAAAAAACTAGGAATTTTCTATTTTAATTAATTTATTTATTTCAAATTGTAAAATTGAATCATTTTTTTGCTCGAATTTCTCTCTATATCTTGGTATGTAAACTATATTATCTTCTTCATCATATATTGCAGGCCAAAAAGGTCTTAAATATTGTGGCATTTTCCAGTCTATAAAAGCTCTTTTTATGTTCTTTTGGTAATCAGAAACCTTAAAAAAGTTAGACTTAATAGCTGGGGAAATATAACCATTTTTCATGCCGTATTTTTCAAATAAAACTTTGTAGTTAATTTTAAAATAATTATTTAAATTTTTATCATCAAAATTAATCTTATAATCTGTATTTTTAATAACTAAAGAAATAAGATTTTTATCTAAAGAAAAATAGGTATTGTTGTTGATGAAAAATTTATATTTATAATTATTTTTAGATATGCAATTATCGATCTCATTAATAGTTTTAAAAGAAATTTCTTTGAACAATTTTGCATTATCTAAAATTATTATCAAAACAAGACATTTATCATATTTTGATAAGTTTTTATATGAATCAATGCTTATAGACAAATTGTCAATTAAAAGACTTTTAAGTCTCTTTTTTTCTTCACTTAGTGATTCATTTTTTAATTTCATTTCCTCAGCTATTTTTATTTTTTCGTTATTTGTTAACTTTGCTAATACAACATGTCTATAATAATTTCTTTTATAAGTTATATCACTATTTGTGGGATCTATTATAAATGGTATATTATTTGCAACACAATATTCTTTTAATTGACTTTTAAAATAGCACAATAGCGGTCTAATAATATACATATTTTTCCTTTTATAGGAAGAAGCTAAACCATAATTAGAAACAATAGAATTCCTTTCTTTTTGCATGGAATACGTTTCTAATGCATCATCTAAATTATGAGCTATTAACACTTTATTTATATTCAAAGAAGTACCTATTTCTTGAAAATAATCGTATCGAATATCTCTAGCCCATGCTTCAAAATTTCCAAAATTATGTTGGAATAGGACACTTTTTGTATAAAAAGGTATGTTAAATTTATTACATTCTTTTCTTACTAAATCGGTTTCTTCATAACTTTTATCACGATAATTATAATCAATATTACAAACTATAAAATTATAGTTTCCATTTAAAAGCATATAAAATAGTGCCATTGAATCTGGCCCCGAGCTACATCCTAAAATATATTTATCTTTTTTATTTAAGTTCAGTTTCATTGACAATAATATCGCTTAATATTTCATATAATGAATTACAATCTTCTTTTTTACAATAATCTACCATCTTAAGTACTTTAACAGTTAAAACATGACGACCTAATACTAAAGTTAATATATCATCAGGTTTAACCTCACTTGATGGTTTTGCTATTTTATCATTAATCTTAAATAGTTCCCTATCCGAAAGTTCCTTTGCGACAGTGCGTCTTTTAATTAATCTTGTCAATTTTAAATACTTATCTAGTCTCATCTACAATTCCTACATGAACATTATATATTTTTATACAAATATTTAAAACCTTTATCAATGTATCAATGTAATCATCTTTTTTAAAAATTAAAATCTTAATTTGATGATCTTCATATTTAATGTTAATTTTTTTAATTATTGGAAGTAATCCTGTAAATAATTCACTACCAATTCCCTCTATATTTGAATAAGTTTTAGACAAGGTTAAAGAAATGAATTTCTCAAATTCTTTTAAGTCACTAAATTCTTCTTTGCTTGATAATATTTCAATTTTCTTTTTAATTAATAAAGTCTCAACTTCTTCAGGAATAAAACCATAATTATCTTTTATTTCATCTTTCAAAATAATTAATTTATCTACTGTTGTACAATCAATAATTCTTTTATATAAATTAAGTTTATTTTCATCGTTTGCAAAACTACTTGGAATATATCCATTAATACGTAATTCAAAATTTCGTTTAACTTTTGCAAGGTTTTTGTTAGCTTTTTTCTCTTCTATTGTCTCATTGAGTATCTTAATATACATATCAATACCGATAGAATCAATAAACCCAGCTTGTTCTGGTCCTAAAATATCACCCGCACCTCTTATCAATAAATCTCTTTGAGAAATTTTATATCCACTTCCTAATTCAGCGAAATCTTTAATAGCTTTTAAACGTTTCCTTGCATCTTCTCCAATTTTTTTATTTTTATCCACTAAAAGATATGCATAGGCCATTCTATCGCCACGGCCAACTCTTCCTTTTATTTGGTAAAGTTGTGCAAGGCCAAATTTATCAGCATTTTCTACAATAATTAAGTTAGCATTTCTTACATCAATTCCGTTTTCAACAATCGATGTAGAAACAAGCATATCAATTTCTCCATTGTAAAATTGAAGCATTACATCTTCTATTTCAGTTTTTTCCATTTTTGCATGAATTATTGCTATTTTACATTCAGGTACTAACGACTGCAAAGTATCAGCTCTTTCATAAATTGTAGCGATTTCATTATGAATATAAAATATTTGACCTTGTCTACTAAGTTCTCTTTTAATTAATTCTTTTACAGAGTCTAAATCAAATGGAATAACATAAGTTTGAATAGGCATTCTTTCTTTTGGAGGCGTATTAATCGTTGAGGTTGTCTTTAGCCCAATTAACGTTGATTGGAGTGTTCTTGGGATAGGTGTTGCACTTAACGTTAAAACATCAACATTTGTAGTTTTTTCTTTAATTTTCTCTTTTTGTTCAACACCAAAACGTTGTTCCTCATCAATTATAAGCAATCCCAAATCTTTAAATTTAATGTTTTTGCTTAATAACATGTGGGTTCCTATTATAAAATTTATTTCACCAGATGCTATTAAATTCTTAGTTTTTTTATTATCAGAAGGCTTTTGTAATCTACTTAAAATACCGATTCCAAAATCATAATTTTTAAATCTTTCTTTGGCTAAATCAAAGTGTTGTCTAGCTAGCAAAGTCGTTGGGCATAAAAGTGCAACTTGTTTTCCATTGTTCAAAGCTTTAAAAGCAGCAATAAAAGCAACTTCAGTTTTACCAAATCCAACATCACCGCATAACAAGCGATCCATAGGAGAAGAAGATTCCATATCCTTCTTTATTTCAGAAATCGCCTTTTTTTGATCAAAAGTTAATTCATAAGGAAATTCATTTTCAAAATTTCTCTGTAATTCATCTTCAATACTAAAAGAATATCCCTTTACTTTTGAACGCTTTTGATAAAGAAAGAGTAATCTATCAGCTAACTCGTTGACTCTTTCTTTTATTTTCTTTTTAGTCTTTTCCCATTGCGACGTATTTAAAGAACTTAATGAAGGTACTTTACCTTCGCGCCCAACATATTTTCTAATTAAATCAAACTTATATAGTGGAACATATAATTTCTGGTTGTTGGCATACCATATTTCCATGAAATCTTGGTGTATATCATTCAAGTCAATAGTTGTTATACCTTTATATTGTCCAATACCATAGTCTTCATGTACAACGTAATCGTCAATAGATAAATCTTCATAACTATTTACTACAGTTCCTTGCTTAAAAATATTTTTAAAAGTAGAAGAATGTCTTTTAATACCAAACAATTCTTTATCCGTTAGAAGAACTAATTTTAAATCAGTAAACTCTAGGCCAATTGGAAAAGAATTTTGAACAAGATAAATGTCTATATTTTCTTCAAAATCTATATTTAAATTATTTTCTTCCTTATAAGTTAGGTTCAAAGTTTTTAACAATTCTATTGTTTTCTTATAATTAATTAAATCATTTAAAACACAAACTACTTTGTAACCAATTTTTGTATACATTTCAAAAACATTATAAGAAACAGACTGTTTATTTCTTGTATAAGTTGGAGTAATTATATTGCTATTAATTGACAATTCATTATTAAAAATTGAATCCAGTTTATAGATTTCTTTTATATTAGAATATATAGAAGAATTAAAATTAAAATATGTTAAATGCGAAATTGTTTTAGCAAGATTATGAAGTTCAAATAAAAAGTTTGTTGCCTCAGTATCAATTTCTTCAATTCGATTTTTAAAAGATGAAAAAGCTGAAAAAACAAAAATAGGATGTTCTAAAAAATCCCTCAAATTAAAATGATTTTCTTGCAGAAACCCATAATATTTATAGAATTTGTAATTGAATTGTTTGGATTTGATTTGCTCTAAATCATCATTAATATTTAATTTTAGTGTATCTATATAATCTTGATCTTTTATATTTTTAATATCTTCATTATAAATATCTAATATTTTATTTTCAGCATTATTATATTCATTTTCAGTTAATAAATTTAGCGTAGCAGGTAAAATTTCTACATTATCAACTTTATTGATTGACGTTTGTAATCCTAAATTAAAGAACCTAATAGATTCAATTTCATCGCCAAAAAACTCAATTCTAATAGGATTATCATAGTTTAATGAATATACATCTAAAATATCACCTCTACTAGCAAATTGTAATGATTGATCAATTTTATTAACTCTATAATATCCTAAACTAGATAATTTGTTTTTTAAAAATTCTAAAGAAATCTCATCTCCAACTTTTAGTGTTAAAGTAGAATCTAAAAATAATTTTTTACTTGGATAATATCTATATAATGATTGAACACTAGCTATAATAATTTTATGTCTAGCATTACAAAGATTATAAATAGCCATGATTTGTTGAGCTAACATTTCTTTAGATTGAGACAAATATTCAACCCTAATAAGTTCGTCACTAGGAACTAATATAATATCTTTTGAATCTATAAAATTTGTCAATAGATTCATTATTAAAGTCGATTCATTATTAGAAGGAGTAATAAGTAAAATATTATTATTTCTATTTTTATATAACTTATAAGTTAAAAATAAAGAACCGATAAATTCATCCGAAACAAAATTACAACCATTAGCATTTAATTCAAATCTAGATAAACAATAGTCTAATATATTAATTTTTTCCATCTTTTTGATTATATAAATTCATCGCTTTTTGAAAATTATCTTTAATTATAACCTTTATTGCATCAACCGCTTTATTAATTGCTTCATCAATTAATGGTTGCTCTTCTTTAGTAGGCTTAGTTAAAACATAATCAATTATATTATATTTAAATTTACCTGTTCCAACTCTAATTCTTTTAAATTTCTCAGTTTTTAAATTATTAATAATAGATTTAATACCATTATGCCCAGCACTAGAACCATTTTCTTTCAATTTAATCACACCTGGTTCAAAATCCATATCATCATATATAACGATAAGATTATCAATTGGTATTTTAAAATAATCTAATATTTCTTTAATCGCAATACCGCTATTATTCATATAAGTTAAAGGTTTAGCTAAAAGAACATCATTATCAAAATATTTAACTTTAGTATATAAACTATGAAAATCATTCTTCTCAATAGAAGTGCCTAAACTATCAGCAAACTTATCAACAACATCATATCCCATGTTATGACGAGTATGCTCATATTCCTTACCTGGATTACCTAAACCAACAACTAAATATAAATTATTCATAACTTTTATCATATTACTCTTTGTCTTATAATTAATAAAGGAGATTTTTATGGAAGAAAAAGAAGTACTTGTAACAAATGATCCAGTAATTTCAAAATATACTAGTAAATCTTGGTTTAAATCATGCATATTAGGATTTTTAATTGGATTAGCAATTATTGTACCCGGAATTAGTGGATCTACTATATCTATATTATTTAAATTATATGATAAATTACTATACGCAATATCAAATATATTTAAAAAATTTAAAGTATGTGTTTTATTTTTATTACCTATATTAATAGGTGGTATATTAGGAATAATATTAGGATTTTTTTCAGTTAAAAAATTATTAGAAATTATACCCTTTGCTATTGTCTGCTTATTTGCTGGATTAATGTGTGGAAGTGCTCCTTCAGTTAAAGATGAAATAAAAGGTGAAAAATTTAATGCATTAAGGATTATTCTTCTTATCATTGGAATTGCTATTCCAGTTTGTATTAGTGTTTTATCTGTTCAATTTCAAAATAATAGTACTAATACATTTGAAACAGTAGAATGGTTTCAATATCCAATATGTTTAATAATAGGATTTATAGTTGCAATAACTCAATTAATTCCAGGCCTTAGTGCGACAGCCTTCTTAATGTCAATTGGTTACTTTACTAAAATCATGAGCATTATAAGTTTTAAAGCCATTTCTAGTCACCCTGAATATATAGGAATATTAGCTTGTTTAGGCATTGGATTTATTGTTGGCTTATTTATCATTTCAAAAATTATCACTGCTATATTTAAAAATCATCGTTCAACAGCATTTTTCATGATACTTGGATTTGTTATTGGATCAATTTTAACAATGTTTTATAACCCGGATATTTATTCTACCTATATATTATGGACAAAAGGTGAAGGTCGATTAACATTAGAGCTATCACTTGGCATATCTCTTTTTATCATTGGCTTTGCAACAGCATATTTATTAGTAAGATATGAAAGAAGCAAAAAAACATTGCAAAACTAGTGTTAAAATCGAATTTTTTCAAAACTAAGAAACACATGTTGCAATATTTGTTTTATTTTCTTTATTGACTATATTGACAAAAATATATATTATTAGGTCAAGAAAAATAAAGGAGGATTTAATATGCCAAAAACAGCATTACAAAACGCTCTTATTCGTGAAAAAAGAAAGAACGCAATTATGGAAACAGCTTTAAAGCAATTCGCTTTAAAAGGTATTGATAATATTAGTATTGATGATATAGCTCAAGCTATGCACATCTCTCATGGTCTTTTTTACCATTATTTTACTGATAAAACAGATTTAATTAACGCTATCATTGAAAAAGGTAAAGAAACTATAGGTAAAAGTGTAAGTGAATTAATCAATAATGTCGGTGGAAAAGATTTTGTAGAAGAATTAACTAAATTTTATTTATCAAATATTCAAGCTAGTGATTCTAAAGCTTATTATATCTATTTATTACTTTCTTTAAATTTACAAAAGACAACTAGTATAGAAGATAATTGGAATATTTCATATTATTCTTACTTTGTTAAATCTATTGAAATTGAACAAGAAAAAGACGTATTTACTAATTTACCAGCTAGAGAATTAATTACTGTCTATTTCAGTGCTTTAGAAGGCTTAGCTTATAGCCGTATTAAATATAAGAAAACATTTGCTTTGCCAAGTGTTGAAGCATTATTAAATATTTTCTATAAAAAGGCCTAATTTGAATGAGTAAACTACTTAGGTTCTTGTGGCATAAGTGGTATTTATTATTATTAGCAGCTTCAGCAATTATAGCTCAATGCTATTTGCAATTATTACTTCCAGAAAGAATGGGAGTAATCCAAAAATTAATTACAACACAAAATGATGTTGATATAAGCAAGATATTGATCGAAGGAGGTTGGATGATTCTAATCTCTTTTGGTGTAGTATGTCTTGCTTTTATTCAATTTTACTCTGCATCTTACGTTTCTTCTTATGTAGGTAAAAAATTAAGAAAAGAAATGTATAGTAAAGTTAATGCAATTTCTTTAGCTGAATATAATAAATATGGTACAGCCACTCTTATTACTAGAACCACAAATGATATAGAGCAAATAAAAACATTCATGTTGATGGCAATAAGAATTTTAGTTATGTCACCAACAATGATGATTATTGCTATTATCAAAACCGCAAATATTAAACCTACATTATTATTAGTATTAGCAGGTGCATTAGTCGCAATTGTTATAGCCTTAATAATACTTTTATATTTTGTATCACCAATTTTTAAGAAAATTCAAGAAAAAATCGATAATATCACAGTCGTTTTAAGAGAAAGTTTAACTGGTATTAGAGTTATAAGAGCTTATAATCAAGAAGAAAATGAATATAAAAAGTTTGATTTTACTAATAAAGATCTAACTAACACTTATATTAAAGTTAATAGACTTATGTCATTTATTAACCCATTTATTAATATTGTATTTAATCTTTGTTTCATAGGAATATATGCTCTTGGATTCTATCTTATTGATGGAATTTCTGGTACTGATAGAGAATTGATAAAGACAATTTCAACTACAATTGCTGATGTATCTGTTATTGCTCAATATAGCAGTCAAATTATGATGTCATTTGTAATGTTTGCAATGATTTTTATCATGATGCCTCAAGCTTTAGCTAGTTCTAAACGTGTTATTGAAATTTTAAACATTGATACTAATAAAGATAATGAAGAAGTTTTATCATTTTCTAAAGGTTATGATCTCTATCAAAATAAATTAAAAGAATTATATGATAAAGAAGACGCTTTAATTAAACCAATTAAAGAAAAATATGAAAAAAATTATAATAAATCTTTCAATTACGATCTTATTAAATATCAATTAAATACAATGAGTGAGAAAGTATCTTCTAAATCTCCTTTAAAGAAATATATCGATGGATACGACAAAATTCATAATAAATATCATTTAGAAAGAAAAGAAGTTCGTCAAAAATATCGTAATTATAGTGTTCAAAATATCACAACCGAAGAAAAAGATAAAATTATTAAATCTAAATTCACTAATCCTGATATAAAAGGTGTTATTGAATTTAAAAATGTTAATTTTGCTTATCCAGGAAGTAACACTCCTTGTATTGAAAATATTAATTTTACTACAAAGCCAGGCACTACTACTGCAATTATAGGATCCACTGGTAGTGGTAAATCTACTTTAATTAATTTAATTCCTAAATTTTATAAAGTAACTTCAGGTGAAATTTCTTTAGATGGAGTTAATATTAATGATTTACCAGCAGATATTGTTAGAGATAAAATCGGATTCGTTCCTCAATCTGCTTTATTATTTAAAGGAACTATTAAATCTAATCTATTATTTGCTAATAAAAACGCAACTGATGATAAATTAAAAGAAGCATTACGAATTGCTCAAGCTGAAAATTTTGTATCAAAATTATCTGATGGAATCGACTCTTTTGTATCTCAATCCGGTAAAAACTTTAGTGGTGGGCAAAAACAAAGATTATGTATTGCTAGAGCATTAGTTAAAGATGCAGAACTTTACATTTTTGATGATTCATTTAGTGCTTTAGATTTCAAAACTGATGCAAAATTAAGGAGTGCATTAAAAGATTATACTAAGAATTCGAGTGTTATAGTTGTTGCTCAAAGAGTATCTTCAATTTTAGATGCAGATAATATTATCGTTTTAAACGAAGGTAAAATCGTTGGACAAGGAAAACATGAAGAATTGATGGAAACTTGTAAGGTTTATCAAGATATTGTTGCATCACAATTAGATAAAGATGAAATTGAAAAAACAATTAATTTAAAGCACGAAGCTTTAGCTAATGGAGGAGAATAATATGGGACCAATGAGAGGTCGAACAGACCAAAAAGCCAAGAATTTTTCTCAAACAGCAAAAAGAATGATTAAAGATTTTAAAAATGAAAAAGTTTTGATCATAATCGTTATTGTTTTATCAATTTTATCAGCTGTTTTTACTATATGTGCTCCTGTATTTTTACAAGATTTCTTACAAAATATAATGAAAGTTAATGAAGGTGGAATATTATCTATTGTTCCTAGTGAAACCGTTGGCGTTATAGTAAAAATTAATTGGCCAAAATTCTTTTCAAAATTTGGTTTATTACTAGGTTTTTATGTAATAAGTGCTTTATTAATGTGGTTAGCAGAATTTATTTCAGTTAGTATTTCAAATAGTTACGCTTATAGAATGCGTGATAATATTAAAAAGAAATTAGATAAAATGCCTTTATCTTATTTTGATAGAGTTCCATATGGTGATACTTTATCAATTGGTACTAACGATGTAGATAATGTTGCTCGAAATCTTCAATCAATTATTGTTAATACATTTAATAGTATTACCTTATTTTTAGGAACAATAATTGCAATGTTAGTTAGTATGTGGCAATTAAGCTTAGTTGCTTTTTGTTCATTACCATTTACCATTTTAGTTGTCATCTTAATTTCTAAATTTTCTCAAAAACAATTTTTAACTTATAGAAGTTCTTTAGGTGAATTAAATGGTAAAGTTGAAGAAAGTTATGCAGGTTATTTAGTTATTAAATTATTTAATAAACAACAAGATTTTATTGATGATTTTAATAAAACTAATGAAGAAATGGCTAAAGCTGATAAATTATCTCAATTTTTATCAGGATTGATATTCCCTTTAACTAATTTTATTAATAACTTAGCATATGTTGGAATTGCAGTTGTTGGTGGCTTATTGAATAATCCATCTCAAATGATTACATTCTTCATTTTCTTAAATTTATTTAGTAGACCTTTCCAACAAATTGGACAAATTATAAACATTATTCAATCTGTTGTCGCAAGTGGTGAAAGAATATTTGCCTTATTAGACGAAGAAGAATTTGTTCCTGATCCAGCTGATGCTATTCAAACAAACGATAATGTTTCAGGTAAGTTTATATTTGATAATGTTTATTTCTCTTATGTTGAAGATAAACCTTTAATTGAAGATTTTAATTTAAAAGTTAATCCAGGAGAAACTGTTGCAATAGTTGGACCAACTGGTGCAGGTAAAACTACTATCGTTAATCTTATTATGAGATTTTATGAAATTAAATCTGGTTCTATTAAACTTGATGATATCGATACAAGAGATTATACAAGAAATTGCTTAAGAGGTAATATCGGTATGGTCTTACAAGATACTTGGCTATTTAGAGGAACTATAAAAGAAAATTTATTATATGGCGATCAAAATGCAACAATGGATGATTTAATTAGCGCTTGTAAGGAAGCTCATATTTATCATTTTATTGAAACATTACCAGGTGGATTTGATTTTATATTAAATGAAGATGGTACTAATATTTCTCAAGGACAAAGACAATTATTAACTATTGCTAGAGCAATTATTTCTAAACCAAAAATCTTAATTTTGGATGAAGCTACTAGTAGTGTTGATACACGTACTGAAAAGCAAATCCAAGATGCTTTAGATACAATTATGAAAAATAAAACATCCTTTGTTATCGCTCATAGATTATCGACAATCAAAAATGCAAAATTAATAATTGTTATGCAAAAAGGACATATTGTCGAAACAGGCAATCATATAGAACTATTAGCAAAGAATGGTTTCTATGCAGACTTATATAATTCTCAATTTAGTGGAATTATTAAAGAATAATTATCAAAAACCTTTCTAATCTCAACTAAAAATTTAAAAACTACCAAAATTGGTAGTTTTTTAGTATTCTTTATTATTACTAATTATTTACTATTTTTGTACGACTTCATGTTGATAGTCACATAATTCCTTATAAATTCCTTTTAAATGTGGATATATATTTTTATAAACTTTTTTATAAAGAATCTCATATTTTTTATTTGCTTCCTTATTAGGAGTAAACTCTTTAGAATATCTGACCATATGTTCTTTAGCCTCAAAAGGTGTTTTATAAATACCTTTAGCTATAAATACGCTCATTGCACATCCTAAAATAGAGGCTTCATATGTTTCAGGCTTTAATACTTTTAAACCAAAAATATCACTAGTAATCTGACAAATAGCATCACTTTTACTTCCGCCACCACTAATAGTTAATTGTTTAATTTTCAAACATCCATGTCTTTCAATAGACTTTAATCCTTCCAATAATGCAAATGCTATTCCTTCAATGATAGCTCTATAAACATGATATTTGGTATGAGTATCATAAAATCCTAAAATACTTCCTTTAGCAAGTGGCCTTTTTAATCCTGGACCCCAATATGGTTGTAAAATTAGCCCATCACATCCCGGATTAATTTGCATAAGTTTTTTATTTAAAATATCTTCAACTGCTAAATGTTCAATTTTTGCTTCAATATTTTCAGTATCTGCAAACTCTTTAACAAACCATTGAAGCATCCAATAACCACGATATATTTGAACTTCAGCATTATAATAATTTTTAATGCATGAACTATATGAAGGTAAAAAAGTTTCAGGAGAAAAATATTTAGTAGTAAAAGTTGAAATAGTGCTAGCAGTACCGTAACTTATATGAGCAGAATTTTTATCAATACATCCACTACCTAAGCATTCACAAGATTTATCATTTCCAGTTGTGATATAAGGCAATCCTTCAGGTATTCCAGTTTCAATGCTACATTCTTTAGAAATATATCCAATTTCTTCGCCAGGATTAGAAATATGAGGAATTAATTTTGGATCTATACCATAAACAATACCGATTGGATGGTACTTATTATGAATTTTTCCAGTTTTAAAACCTACAGGATAGTGACCTATTATATTTGATGATGAATCAGTTAATTTACCTATCATTTTATAATTTAAATAAAAATTCAGAGGTGCATAATAATGTATTTTTTTATAAATTTCAGGTTCATTTTCTTGAAGCCACATCGCAGGAGTTCTTTTTCTATTTAAATTAACAGTATTTGTCATTCCTATTAAATAATAAGCAGCCCTATAAACAAAAGGTAATTTCTTTTTAGCTTCAGCAGTTCTTTGATCAAGCCATAAAATTGAAGGTCTTAATACTTTATAATTTTCGTCTAAATAAACGGCAGTATCTCTAAAACAAGTAGAACTAATTGCAAAGCATCTATCCACCAATTCTTTATTTTTACTAGTCAATCTTAAACTAGCTTTTTTCATACATTCATAATAATAATCTGGCCATTGTTCACAATAACCAGGTTTATTAGAAAAATAAGGTGTTACATATTTTTCTTGTTCAATAGCTATAAAATGTCCTTCTTTATCAATTAAAGCAACTCTAACAGACTGTGTTCCATAGTCAATTGCAAGGACTAAATCTTTGTTTTTCATATAAATTATTATACTCAAAATCAACAATAATTATAATTAATTATTATATTTTATACTCATGGTTTTAACTTTATGATATAATCATAAAGAAGTTGTAGAACTTGTCTTTAGAAAATAAAACTAATTTGTAGTACTTTTAAATGAAATTTGCGAGTTTAAAAATTCATTAATTTCTT
>CAKPNG010000030.1 GCA_934168325.1 uncultured Bacilli bacterium | reverse complement strand
GACCTCTTTTTATTTCTGCAAATTTAATTATAGGGCTCTTTTATTTTTTTATCGACCTACAAATATGAAACGCAAACGGAAATTTACTAATTCTTTAAATCATATAAAAATTTTTATAAAATATTCTCAAGGTGGGAATTATGAGAAAAAAGAATTTATTTTTATGTTTATTATCAACACTTATGTTAGTAAGTTGTGGAGATGTTGGAATTGACAATGGTTTAGTTAGAAAAACTTGGAACGAGGAAGAAACTAGCAAAATAGATGCTATTTTATTTAGTGGTTCTTCAAAATTTATTCCTTGTTATGCATTTGAAGAATTAACTATTACAAAATTAGATGTATCACAAACTAGTAATGCAAAAGGTGCAATAAGTATTAAAACAGGAAAAGCTAACGCATCATATTTAGATAATTTCAAAGCAACATTAGAAAAATCTAATTATCAATATGAATCAAACTTAAATACCTATAAATACAATATCAATGAAACTTCATATTTAACTTGCGATCCTATTTATTCTGCAGATTATTTAATTTATGATGTTACATATTTTGCAAGTGAATCAAGTGTAAGCGAGAACGTTAGAACTACTTGGACTGAGGAAGAAAAATCTCTTATTAATACAGTTTATAAAGAAGAAATAGATACATTATTCCCATGTTATGCATATGATGATGTAACTTTACTTAATAATCTTGAAGAATATGGCTGCCTTAGTTTAGAAACTAAATCTGCTCATGAAGAAAAAGATGTCGAAAGTTTTACTAATTATTTAAAACAACTTAACTTTATTTATTTTGAAAATGGTGATTTCTATTATAAGTTTAAAGATGAGTCTCAAAATTATTTTATAGGAATACAAACATATTTAGATTTTGAAAGTAATGCTTTTATTATTGATTATTATTACACATCAAATTACAAAGTTAATGATTATAAAACATCATTAACTAATGCAGAGAATAAACAAATAGATGATCTTTATGGAGAAAATGCATCTAGTTTATTTCCTGTTTATCTTACAGATGTTTATGAAATTAATTTAGATACACAAAATCTCATTTATATTAATTGCTTTGCCGATTTATCAATAATAAATCAATACGATAAAATCTTTAAAGAAGCTAATTATCAATATGTTGATGGTGATTTCCCTTATTATGAATTAAGCAATGATAAATATTCTATCCAAGCATCTTTTATTTATTATCCTTTTGGAGTTATTGAAACAACATTTGTTATTAATCAAGTAACTAATTTAGATAATGTAAGAACTACTTGGACAAATGAAGAAGTTCAATTATTTAAAGATACATTTAATAAAGATATAAGTTCTTTAGTACCTTGCTTTGTTCCTGAAGGAGGAAAATTAGAATTATATCGTGATACTGCTAATGATATTGAGTGTTTATATGTTCAAACCGCTAACGGAAGTGAAGGCTTAGTTAATGCTCTTGTAACAAAATTATTATCAATGAATTATTATGGCGAAATTGATGAACAAACTGGTGATTATACATATTATTATCATATCAATCAAACAACTTATATAAATGTTGATGTTTATTTAAATAGTGATAATTCATTTAATTACGATATTTATTATGCTGAAAATAGTGGAGGAGAAGTAACACCTAGTACTGATGACATCAAAGGTGATATTACTTTAGATCCAAATTTATTGAGTGATGATTATGCTAATGGTGAAGCTTCAATGAATTTTAATGGTATGAACTGTAGATATTATCGAGTTAAAAAAACACCCCAAAATGGAAAGAAGTGCTTTCAATTTTCAAGTGCTAGTAAAGATAGTGGCTATCTCTTTAATTCAAATAAATTACCAGAAATTAATAAAATAGAATTAACTAAAGAATTAACTAATTATGCACCTGCTGACGCTTCTTATCTTAGTGTTTATAAATCAAACGATGGTACTAATTTTACCTTAGTAAATAGTGAAGACCATGTTACATATAATCTTGAAGGCGCAACTTATTTTAAAATAGTTAATGAATCTAGTTATGCTATTTATTATTCAAAAATAGTTATTGATTTTAAAAATTTATAATCATGAATAAACTTAAAATAACTGTAATTAAAAAAGTTATACATCAAGATTTAATAGATAAATTTGAAAATAAAATCGATAATCCTTGTAGCATGAATTTATTTGATACTTGGATTATCGAAGACATTAATGATAAACCAAATAATTTTTGCCTATCCGCATGGATGAGTTTATATCCTTTTTTATTAACTCTTTCTAGTAATGGAAGTGATATTTATAATGGATGGATGAAGAATAAAAATTCATGTATTGTGTCATGTAATGATGGGTGTAGACCGGTTTCTTTTCTAATAGAAGTAATTAAATAATTTTAAATAAAAAGTTGAGTTTTAGACACTTTTTGATTGAAAAAACATAGTTATTCATCAAATTCTTCTATTTCTATAGGAAGATCATTTTCTTGCTTTTTATATAATAATACATTTAATAAAGCATATAAACTTACTGATATTTCTGATAAAACAAAAGCAACCCAAATACCCTTTACTCCCATTATTAATGGAAGAAGAAATAATAACGTACAAACTATAACAAAGCCTCTTAGCATACTAATTATAGATGCAGGAATTGGCTTTGTTACTGATTGCAAAAATATACTAATAAATATACTAATACCCATAGGGATAAAACACATTGAGTAGATCTTGAAAATCAATGGACCTTTTTCCATAATTTCTGGAGTTGGTTTGATAAAAATGGCTGTAATATGTTCTGGAAAAAATAAGCATATTAATGTAAAAAGAATAGAAACATTAATTATTGTTCGTATTGCTAATTTATAAGCTACCCAGCATCTATCAGGTTTATTAGCACCATAGGCGCTTGATATAATTGGTTGAGCTGCTTGACCAATGCCGTTAAAAACATGTAGAGTTAAAGCTGAAATTGTATTTATCATACCATAAATTGCTAAAACAGATGCATCTGAATAACGCATAATTTGATTATTTACTACTAAGCTTACAATAACAATTGCTAATGAAGAAAAAGCAGCAGCAAATCCACTTTTTAATATATTGATAAATTCAACAAAAGCATTTTGAGGTTTACTAAATCTTAGTGTATTTCTTTTTGACAATAGATGACTAAGCATTATCAAAACTTGTACAATAGCACCTAAAATTGTTGATAATGCGGCACCAAACATTCCCATTTGTAATGGAAAAACAAACACATAATCACCGGTAATATTTATTATCGCACCTACAACACAGGCGATAATATTTAAATTTGGAACGCCATCATTACTTAAAAAATTAGGAAGGAAAGCACTAAAAACGAAGGCTGGGAAAGCATATACTATAAGTCTTCCATATTCTTGAACGTAAGGTAATAAAATCAAGTCGGCCCCAAATAATATGTATAAATTATCTTGAAAAAAGAATAGCAGCGCCCATACAATGTATGTTAATACTGATACAAGAACTAATGAAGTAGTAAAATATTTATTTGCTTTTATTTTGTCTCCGTTGCCTTTTGCCTTTGCATAAAGTACAGATCCGCCTACGCCACACATTAATCCTATAAAATCTGCAAATAAAAATAATGGCCAAAATATAGCACTAGCCGCCGTACCATTAGGGCCCAACCCCCTGACCTAGCACTATAGTATCAACAAAACTATAAGCAGCAACAACAAGTGCACCGCCAATAGCAGGAAATAATAATTTTCTATAAAGTTGTTTGATATTATCTTTTAATAAGTCCATTTTTCTTTTTCTCCGCTTCTTCAAAAGCGAGTTTTAAGTTTAGTCCATAAGTCTCTAGTGCAGATATAAAGTTTTCATCGTATTGTTCAATAGTTTGCTTTATAGCTTTCTTTTCAGCGCGATAAATAAAATCTAATTTTTCTTTAACGTATTCTTTGCCTTTTTCTGTTAAAGTAATAAGCATTTCGCGTCTTGTACCGGGTATTGGTGTAAAAACAATAAGGCCTTTACGCTCGTATCGTTTAACGATTGTGTTAAGAGTTGTTTTATGAATTAACCAATCATGGCAAATTTCTTTTTGAGAATGTGATTTATCATCATCAAGAGCATACATAAAACAAAGTTCTGCTTCACTTATGGATTCATTATTAATACTCGCTAAATAAGCAATATTTATTTTATTTATTGCTAAATTTAATCTTAATGTGTAATTTTTCATAAAATCACCCCCCCGATAAAAGTTCTAAATAGGACTATTACATTATAGTACGAAATAGTACTTAATTCAAGTTATATAGCTTATGATAAAAAAGAAGAACTATTTAAAAACATGCTAAAAATTTTAAAAAGTCTTCCAAAGTTGATTATTTTTATAAAAAATTAATTAATTTATTTATCTTTGTCTCGGCATTCTTCGCAAATGCCATATAATTCTACATTTTGATCATTGATTAAAAAGCCAGTTTCTTTTTCAATTTTTATATTAACTTCATGAAAAGGACAATCATCTAAATAAATTCTTTTATGGCATTTAACACAAACAAGAATATGCTTGTCACCATGTCTTTCTAAAAAGAATTGCTTCTCGTTGCTATCGTTGATTTCAGCACAACAAATACCATTATTAGTAAAAGAATTTAAACAGCGATAAATAGTTGATAAATCTATATTATAATCTTTTAAAGAATCATAAATTTCTTTGGCTGTTAAAGGATGAGAATGAGAGTACAAAATATTATAAATTAACTCACGATTCTTTGTTCTTTTTAATCCACAATCTTTAAATACACAATGTCCCATATATAAATATTGCATCATATTTCTTGCTAATTCAATAAAATAAGCATATATTACTAATGCAAATGATTTGCATTAAGAGGATTATTATGAAAAGACCCATATTATATATGATTAATTTATTATTATCTTCGTGTGGAATTTCTGATAAAAATAGTGCTAACACTATTTATACTTCTTTTTATCCAATATATGATTTTACTAAAAAAATAGTAGGAGATAAGATAAATGTTGAAAATTTAACTCCATATGGACTTGAGCCACATGATTATGAACCAACAACTTTAGATGTTAAAAATATGCATGATTCTAAAGGTATTTTTATTAATAGCTTAGGACTTGAAAATTATTATGATTCGTTACCTAAAGAAATTAAGGACAAAACATATGTCGTCACTAATAATATTGAAACAATGAAAATTAATAATATAGTTGATCCTCATGTTTGGCTATCTATCCCTAATGCTATTAAAGAAATGGAGAATATTTTAGATGAAGTTATTAAATTAGATAACGATAATAAAGATTTTTATATAAGTAATTTTAATAATCAGAAGAATAATTTTCTTAATTTATATAATGATTATTCTAATAAACTTAAAGATGTTAAAAATAAATCAATTGTTGTATCTCATGCTGCATTCGGATATCTATGTAAAGATTATAATTTAAAGCAAATTTATGTTGATGGACTATCTCCAAATCAAGAACCAAATGCTAAAGATATTGAAAGGATTATAGAAACTATAAAAGAATATAAAATTTCTACTATTTTTTATGAAGAATTAGTTTCACCTGAAATATCTAAAAAAATTGCTAGTGAAACTGGAGCAAAAATAGAAGTATTAAATTCTCTTGAAGGACTTAGTAAAGAAGAAAGTAAAGATAATGACTATTTATCAGTTATGAAAAAGAATTATGATAAAATTTTGGAGGCTTGTAATGATACGCTTTGAAAATGTTACATTTGCTTATAAAGATTTACCAGTATTAAATGATGTATCGTTTGAAATAAAAGATGGAGAATTTGTCGGTATATTAGGCCCTAATGGTGGCGGAAAGTCTACATTTATATGCCTAGCTTTAGGTCTTCTTAAACCTCAAAAAGGAAAAATCGAAGTTAATGAGAAAAAGATTTCTTATATATCTCAAACAACTTCATTATCAGATACATCATTTCCTGCAACTGTTGAGGAAGTAGTTTCTTTAGGATTAGTTGATAATCATATCTTTTTTCATTATAAAAATAATAAAAAAATAGTAAATGACATGCTTAAAAAGATGAATTTATTACCCTATAAAAAGATGCTTGTTAATGAATTATCAGGAGGCTTATTACAAAGAGTAAAAATTGCCAAAGCTTTAATATCGAATCCAACATTAGTTGTTTTAGATGAACCAGATGCTGGAATGGATTCAATTTCTCATAATAATTTAATATCAATGATTGAAGAACTTCATAAAAATAAAATAGGAATTTTATTTGCTTCTCATCATCCAGAAGATTTAAAAGAAGCTGATAATATATTTTTTATTGAAGATAATAAAATTATGACTTATGAAGAAGAACTTAAAAGAGGACACCATCATGTTGACTTATAAATTTATGCAAATAGCATTTATAGTTTGTATTTTACTAGGTGTAATTATACCTTTACTTGGTTCAAGTGTAGTATTTAAAAGATTATCATCTAGTGGTGATGCGCTTGCTCATTCTTCTTTAGCGGGTGTTGCAATTGGTTTAGCTTCTGGCCTTAATCCTTTATTTATATCGATAATAGCTTGTATAATTTCTTTTTTTATAATTGAATTATTAAGAAAAAAATTTAATAAATTTTCTGAAATGGGCGTTGCAGTTGTCCTTAGTGGTGCTATTGGGTTAGCGGGTATTTTATCAAGTTTTACAACAAGTAGTAATTTTGAATCTTATCTATTTGGTTCTATTTTACTAATATCAGATACTGAATTATACTTATGCATTGGACTATTTATTATAGTAACTTTATTTTCAATAATTTTTTATAATCAAATTTTTGCTTCATTATATTCAGAAAGTGAAAGTAAAGTTGCTAAAATAAATGTTAATTTAATTCAATTTATTCAGGACTTATTATTTTCTATTACTATAGCTATATCAGCTAAAGTTGTAGGTTCTTTAGTAGTTTCAAGTTTGGTTGTTTTACCTACTGCAATTGCTCTACAATTTAAAAAAGGCTACAGATTCACACTATTTTTCTTGATTTTTATTTCTATTTTTATAATGACGATAGGTTTAACCATTTCTTATTATGCAAATTTAAAACCTGGTGCGACTATTGTAATGTTTGCAATTTGTATATTAATTTTAATTTTCTTTATTAAAGGAATCATTTATTTTATTAAAAATATTATAAGAAAAAAGCGTATATAAAATTAATTTAAAGTTTTATAAAGTTTCGTTTATATAATCTTTTAATAATGTTAAAATATCAGCATGGAAGATTTAAGAAGTACTTACTATATAAAAACTGAAACTTTTACAAGCCTTGAATATTTAGAATTTCTTTATACTTTATATTTACCATTAATTGGGTATAAAGCTGTTTTTTTATATGAATATTTGAATAATTTTGTAAGGCTTAAAAGAGATCCAATTTATTTAGACGACTTAATTAATGAAACAACAATGAATACTCAAGATTTTTACTTTGAAAAAAAGATGCTTGAGTCTATTGGTTTAATTGAATTTTATCAAAAAGATGATTTAAATTACTTGATTCTTATTAAAGGCATAAAGTCGCCTAAAAATTTTTTTGCTGATTTAATTTTTAAGGGATTGTTAATTAATAAAATAGGCGAAAAAAAAGCGCTAGAGTTAATGTCTCGCTATAAAATCGATGCTGATTTAAAAGGATATAAAAAGATTACTAGTTCAATTAGGGATAATTTCCTTGTAGAATTTGACCCTAGCTATTTAAATGTTGGTGAAGATATTAAATTAATGTCGAATAATACTGGCGATATTACTGATAATTTTAAAGATAGCGTTTTCTTTAAATGCTTAGAAGAGAAATCTAATATTAATTCTAAAAATATAACAACAGAAGAATTGAAACAAATTCATGATTGCGGTGTAGTTTTTGGATTAGATGAAAAAACAATGGCTTTATTAACGATTGATTCATTTGATCCTTCAGAAGCAAAGGGTAATAAAGTTAATATTAATCAATTATATGAAAGAGCTAAAAAAGAAGTTTTACTTACTAAATCTTATAATAAACGATTCAAAAAGGCGGAAAAGGTTAATATTTCTAGTGATACAGATATTGCTAAGAAAATTAGATATTATCAATCAATATCACCTAGAGACTTATTAAAAGAAAGACAAAATGGAGTAGAACCTGTTAGTAGCGATTTAAACATAATTGCATATTTACAAGCTAATATGGGTTTATCAGTTCCTGTTATAAATGTAATTTTGGATTATACATTAGATAGATTAAACAATGTTTTAGATAGAAATTATATTGAAAAGATTGCAGCTTCTTTACTTAGAAATAAATGTGATAATGCTTTAGATGCTCTTAATTATTTATATGGTAAAAATAAAAAGAAAAAAGAAATCATTAATAATAACAACGTTGAAAAAGGAAATGATGGACCTACAATTATTGATTTAGATAAAGAAACTATTGACGAAGATGATTTGGATGACTTATGGAAAGATTAAATAATAAATTAAATTTGGTGCTAGATGATGATTTAAATGATTACGCTAAAGAACTTTATAAAAGTATCTTGGATGATGTTGACCTTTATAAAGAATTATTAGACGAGGGCTTTTCTAATCAAGAAATCTTTGATCACATAGGACTTTTTGCTGACTTAAAAGAAAATAGGGATTTAGATAAAAAAATAGAGTCTTTTGATGATTGTATTAAATATAATCATTATTATTATTTTAAGGTAGTTCGAAAAGGATTAAATTTTGATAAGGTCTTTTATGCTAATGAGTTTTATGAAGAATATTTAAGATATTGTGGACATTTTATTTATAAAGATTTTGATAATGAATTTAATAATGTTAGTTTAAAAGATATTGTTCAAAAAAAGGCTAAAATCAATGCAGCTCGAGAACTGAGCAATCACGATTGGTTATATTTAACAGGCGCTTTAAGAAGTGGTAGAACATATATTTCGATCGCATTTTGTAATAACTTTATAAAGAAAAGAGAGAATTCTAAAGTAGCATTTATTAATTGCCCAAAAAGATTTCAAGAATTGGCCGACTTACATTACTCTGATAAAGAAGCTTATAGACAATTAATCGATAGTATAAAAAATGCTGATCTTGTTATTTTTGATGATTTTGGTAGTGAGTACAAAACATCTTATATTAGAGACCTTGTTTTAAAGCCAATAATACTTTTTAGAGCCAGCAATAATTTAGATACTATTTTTAATAGTAGTTTTTCACTTGTAGAAATATTTAAATTATATGAATTTAGTTCAAAAAAAGAAGATGCAGTATTAAATTTTCTAGATTTAAAGGATGCATTAAAAAGTAAAATAAAACACGAAATACCATTAAGTAATTTAACAATATTTTAATTAATAAAACTCTCTATTTTTTCAAATAAGTCTGCTAAAGTGCCATTATTTTCAATAATTTTAATTTTATTTGATGTTTTATCATAATGATAATCACTATTTAATTTAAGCATTTTATTGGTATCAAGTTCGCCTCTATTCTTTAAATTTTCTATTTGTTTTTCTTTAGAAATTTCTATAACAAATATAGTTTTGAACATGTATTCAAAATGAGCTTTAAATAATAAAGGAATTTCATAAGCTACTAAATCATGAGTTTTGATATTTTCTACAAGGTAGTTTTCTAATATTGGATAAATATAATTTTCTACAGCTTTCTTTTTTGATGAATCATTTATCATTATATCTCTAGCAATCGCTTTTTTATGAGGATTATTAATATCAAAATCTGTTTGTAAGATTTTTGATATTTTATTTTTTATAGTAGAATCTTCATATAATTGATGAATGATAGTATCTGCACTTAAAGTAAAGTAATTTTTTGATTTTAAATAATTTAGAACTTGAGATTTTCCAGACCCAATTGGACTTGTAATTGCAATTGCTTTTTCTAATTTTTTATCTATTTGGCAATTTGGACAATAAGTTGTACCACGACCTCCAATAAATGTTTTATGAAAAGTTGTCCCACAAATTGGGCAAATTTCGCCAGCTCTTCCATAACATTTTAAGGATTCTTGAAATCTACCATCAACGCCTTCACTAGGATGAAATGAGTGAATTGTTGATCCGCCTGCTTTTATTGCTTTATCTAATATAATTTTTGCGTTTTGAGTTATATTCTTAATATCATCGTTATTTAATTCAATACCTTCAGTAAAAGGATTAATTTTAGATGAATACAATATTTCATCAGCATATATGTTACCTATACCAGTTAAAATGGTTTGGTCTAAAAGCAATTCTTTCATTTTTTTCTTTTTATGAAATTTTTTATAAAGAAGAGGAAGATCTGATTCTTTAACCTTGTTTGCTTCAATTCCTAATTTTTCAATCATTGGAAGAGAAGAAATTGCATTTTTATTTGTTAAATACATTAATCCAAATTTTCTTGTATCGTCATAGCATAAAGCTTGGCCATTATCTAAATAAAAAATAGCACTAGTAGATTTAATTCTAAAATTTTTATCTGTAACACGATATTTACCTTCCATTCTTAAATGAGAAATAAGAATTAAATCATCACTTAAATTAAAAAATAAATATTTGCCGTATCTAGACATAGATAAAAATGTTTTACCGACTAAAGAACTTTTAAACGTGCTTAAATCGCTTTGGACTAATCGATCATAAAAAACATCTATTTTTGTAATAGTTTTATTTATAATTAAAGGCTCTAAAATATTTTTAACCGTTTCAACTTCAGGTAATTCAGGCATAAATTCTCTCCTTACTTAGCATCAAACCAAGATTTACCATATCCTCCATCAACTTTAAGTTTAACTTTTAGTTTAACACATTGCTCCATAGTGTTTTTAACTAAATTATAAACAACATCCTTTTCATCGTCGGATACTTTTAAAATAATTTCATCATGAATTTGACTTATGATTTTAGCTTTTAAGTTATATTCTTTAAGTGTTTTGCTAACATTGATCATCGCAATTTTTATAAGATCAGCGGCGCTTCCTTGAATAGGAGCGTTCATTGCTGCTCTTTTAGCAAATTCTCTTTTTTGATATTCACTGCTATTTAATTCAGGAATATAACGTCTACGATTAAACATTGTAGTAGCGTAGCCTTTTTCTTGTGCACTTTGGACTAAACTATTTAAATAAGTTTTGATTTCTGGAAATTCTTTGTAAAAACTTTCAATTATTTCCTTAGATTCTTTTAAAGATATATCTAGTTGTTCACTTAAACCCCAATCGCTTATGCCATATATAATGCCAAAATTGACGGCTTTAGCCTTGCGTCTTAAAGCAGGATCTAATTCACCATCAACCTTGAATACTTTTTTAGCGGTTGCAGCATGAATATCTTCATCGCTATTAAAAACATCGATTAAAGTTTGACTATTTGATAGATGAGCTAAAATTCTTAGTTCTATTTGAGAATAATCTAAAGATAATATATTTAAATTATCTTCATTGTAATGGAATGCTTTTCTAATTAATTTAGATTCATTGTCTCTTACACTTATATTTTGAAGATTAGGTTCGCTACTTGATAATCTTCCAGTAGTTGTTAATGCTTGATTAAATGTAGCATGTATTTTTCCATCATTATGAATAAAAGGAATTAATCCATCAACATAAGTCGTAAGTAATTTATTATATTTTCTATATTCTAATATTTTCCCAATAATTGGGTGTTCATCTTGGATATCTTTTAAGAATTCAAAAGAAGTAGAGTATTTTTTGTTTGAAGGTAAACTCAATTTATCAAATAAAATACTACTTACTTGTTTTGGTGAAGATACGTTGAATTTCTCTCCTGCTAAATTAAAAATTTCTTCTTCAAGTTCTTTTATTTTTTCTTTATATCCTTCACCTAATTGCTTTAAATAATTTGCATCAAGAGGGAAACCTTCGTATTCCATTTCTTCTAACACTAAAGCTAAAGGTTGTTCCATGTTTATTAATAAATCATATTGGTCTTTTTCTTTAAGTTTATTAATAACATCATCATATAAAGATAAAGAATAAAAAGATTCTATAGCAGCGATTATTGGGTTAGAATTGCTAAATAACGAATCATTTTGATAGGCATATGAAATGTCAATTCCAAAGTTAGTTAATACGCTTTCGACGTTTGGTTTTAAAGAAGAATTTAATAAATATGATGCTAATAATAAATCAAAATATAAACCATCGATTTGAATATCATTTTTATTTAAAATATACTTTATTTTTTTAAAATCAAAGCAGAACTTAGATATTTCTTTATTTTTTAACATTGATAATACATTATTATTTTTTAAATTTTCCTTAGAAATATAATATGTTTCATCGTTAGTTGTAATTAAAATACCAAGAAGAGTAGCATCATGATAATTATCATTATCAATGTCAACTGATAATCCAATATTTTTATTGAATACAATTTTATTTATTTCATCATTAACGATTTCTTTAAAAGAAACTTTATAATTGTGAATGGACTTTTGCCTTAATTGAAGTGGCAATTTATTTATTAGCGTACGTAAATCATATTTGTTGGCAAAATCATTAATTTTTTCAAAATTATAACCTTCGTAAATAATATCGGATATATTAATTGGTAGATTATCATCTACTTTAATAAAAGCTAAATGTTTACACATTAATCCATTTTTACTATTTTCAACAATAGATTCGCCAACTTTGGATTTAAAATTAGGTGCATTTTCGATAATATTTTCTAAAGTTTTGTACTCAACAATTAATTTTTTAGCTGTTTTATCGCCAACTTTTGGAATGCCTTTTAAATTATCGCTTGGGTCGCCCATTAATCCTTTATAATCAACAATTTGTATTGGCTTAAATCCCCATTCTTCCTCAAAAGACTGTGGAGTCATATTTTTTATATCTTTAAGACCTTTTTTAATTAGTTTTATTGTTATTTTATCATCTATTAATTGTAGATAATCTTTATCGCTGGTGTAAATATCTACGCTATATCCTAAAGTTTCTGCTTTTTTTGCAATATTTCCTGCAATATCATCAGCTTCGATATTTTCATCTTCATAATATTTAATATTTAAAGAATTTAAAAACTCTCTAGCAATTGGCATTTGTATTAATAAATTTTCTGGACATGGTGGTCTATTTGCTTTATATTCAGCAAACTCTTTGTGTCTAAAAGTATGCTTTCCAGCATCAAAAGCAACGAAAATTCCATCGCCTTTTTTTAATTCTTTTAATAAGTTAGATATCATGTTAGAAAATGCAAATAATGCATTAGTTGGTATATTATCATGATTTTTCATTATTTTATCTGGATCAGGATTATATGTTGCATAATATGATCTAAATAGAAGTGAATTTCCATCAATTACAATAATTTTTGACATATTTTATTCCTCCTCTATAAATATTAATTCATCGGCAATCAAACTAGTTTTACCGTTTCCTCGGTCTTCAAATTTGCCTTTGCAAATAATTGGCATGTCTATTTTTAATACATGTTGATAAATCGCATAAAGCGAACTAAATAATGTTATTGATAAAGAATCATTATTTTCATCATATATATCTAAAAATGCCATTGGTTCGCCTTTATGAGCGCCATTTTTAATACTTATGGCTTTTATGTTTTTTATAATTCCTAGTACTGTGTATTGTTTATTGTTAGATAAATCTTGAAATGGGGTAATATTAATATTGCTTGGTATTTTAAGATGATTAAACGGATTATCTGAAATTGCAACTCCTAAAACATTATATTCTCTTTTTAAATTATCTTTTCGATCATTTTCAATTTCAACATAGTTATATGAAAGTCCAAAATTTTCTAAAAGACTACCTTCTTTTAAGATACAATTTGATGCAAATTGAAGTGCACTTTGTACAGAAGCACGAAGTTGAGTTCGATTCGAATTTAAATTATCAAAACATCCAGCATCAATTAACTTAATAATCTGCATTTCTGTAATTTTATCAGGAGTATTTAACATTCTAATTATAAAATCTAAGAAACTTTTAAATTTTCCATGAACATTTCTTTCATTAATAATTGAAATAGATACTTTAGAAGGCATTCCACTAATATTAGCTAATGGCATTAATAAAGCGTTGTCATCAATTAAAAAATTTAATGAAGATTTATTAATATCTGGAATTTCTATGTTAATTTTCATCTTTTTAATTTCAGTTACATATTTAGAAAATTTAGCATCATTATTACCATATTGAGATTCAAGAATAGAACAATAAAATTCTAATGGATAATAAGCTTTTAAATAAGCCATTCTCATACTTATCATACTATAAGCTACTGAATGAGATTTATTGAAACCATAACTTGCAAATTTAAGGATTAAATTAAATATATTATCTATAGTTGTTTCTGAATGACCTTTTTCCTTCGCTTTTTTGAAAAAGTCTTCTCTCAATTTTATTAACTCATCTTTGTGTTTTTTACTGACTGCACGTCTAAAAATATCAGCTTCTGCAAGCGAAAACCCTGCAAAAACCCTAGCAATTTGCATAATTTGCTCTTGATAAATAATAATTCCATAGGTGTTTTTTAATATAGGTATAAGAGATTTATCTAAATATGAAACACTAGCTTTACCCTCTTTACGTAGTGAATATAGTGGAATTTGTTCCATAGGACCTGGGCGATCTAAAGCTAATAAATCAACAACATCTTTAAAAGCAGAAGGCTTAACATAACTAATTCCTTTTTTTGCTGCACTAGTATCTAATTGGAATATTCCCATAGTAATTTGATTTCTTAATAATTCAAAAGATTTAGGATCATCATAAGGAATATCAGCCATTTTTATGTCGATATTTTTGTAATGCTTTATTAGTGTAAGGGTTCTTTGAATTGTACTTAAAGCAGTCAAACCAAGTAAATCCATTTTTAGAAAACCTTGTTTTTCTAAAAAGTCTTTTTCGTATTGAGTAGTAAAAGAAGTAAAATCTAAAGGAGTTAGAGGCATTACATTAATTAAATTCTTATCGTTTATAATAATTCCAGCCGCATGAAGTCCTTTTTGTCTAGGGAAGCCTTCAATTAGTTTTGCTCTTTCAAAAATTTCATAATTTCTTTTGTCTTTGATAAGATTTTTAAAAGCAGGAATTTTTTCAGCACATAAGTCTAAATTATAATTATTTTGATTAAAATTGTTTGGAATTGATTTAGAAAGTTGATCAATATCAATTTGTGGATAATGGAAAACCCTACCAACATCTCTTAATGCTTGCTTTGCCCCAATTGTTTGGAAAGCAATAACTCTAGCTGTACGGTCTACTCCGTACTTATTTATTATATAGTCAATAACTTTATCTCGCTCTTGATCGCTAAAATCTATATCGATATCAGGCATAGATTTTCTATTTGGATTAAGAAAACGTTCAAAAAGAAGGTCATCAAATTTTAATGGATCGACTTCAGTAATATTTAATAAATATGATACTAAACTTCCTGCAGCACTACCTCTACCAGGACCTACTGGAATGTTGTTATTTCTTGCAAAATTAACATAGTCTTGAACAATTAAAAAATAATCACAATAGCCCATTTTATCTATAATCAAGAATTCTTTATTGAGTCTTGCTCTATAATTAGGTTTTTCTTCTAAATTAATTTTATGTTGCTTGAGGCCTTCTAATATTTTTTGTTTTAAAAGTTCTTTGCTTGAAATAGATTGATCTTCACTGAATTGCAATAATTCGCCTCTTTTAGTGTTGAATTCGAAATCAACTAAATTAACGAGATTTGTTAATTCAAAAATTTCTTCGTTTTTATAGAAAAGTTTAATTTCTTCGTTACTTTTTAGATATAAATTACGTGGAATTTCATCAATTATTGTTTCTATAGCGGTATCTTCAGAAATTGATTTTAAAATGCCTAATGTCAAATAATCATCTTTATTAATGTATTTTATTGTTGGATATGCAACACACTTTATTTTATAAGAAGAAGCAAATTCTCTTATTAGATTAGCTTTTGACACATCAAAAGAATCATAAATTTCTAATCCGATATAAAAATTATTAAATTTAGACGAAATATCTTTGATATACTTTTCAAATAATTCTTGATTAACGTGATCAAAACATGAACTACTTTTTGTTGAAAAAACACAAATCAATCCATCTAAAAAGTCCTTAATTTCAGCAAAATCATTGCAAATCCCATCTCTTTTTTCTAAAAACGTTGAAATAACACATAAATTTCGATATCCAGTTTCGTTTTGAACAAAAAGAGAAAAGAGATTATTATTAATCTTTAAATCCATTCCAAAAATAGGCTTAATATTGTCTTTTATCATTTCCTCATTAAAAGAAGGGAAACCAAATAAAACGTTTAAATCAGTTAAACCAACATATTTGTAATTCAGTTCATTTAATTTTTTTGATAGTTTATTGAAAAGGATTCCACTTTGTAAAAATGAGTAGCCACTATTTAAATGAAGAGGGATGAAATCCATATTAAAATTATTTTATCAAACTTTCTAATGCTTCTATAAATTTAGGAAGTTCTGATAAATCTTTAATTTGTGCTCCAGCAGCTTGAGCGTGTCCGCCACCTTTAAATTGGGTAGCAACACCATTAATAGTATAATTTCTACTTCTTATAGAAATTCTAAAGCATGGTTCTGTAACATCTTCAGTAATAGAACACCAAATATTAACTCCTTCCAAATTAGAAAATAGGTTAACGTTTTCTTTACCTCTATCACAGGAGATACCAAGTTTTAATAAATCTTCATTAGTTAAGACGTAATAAGCAACACCTTTTGGTGAAATTTTAAATGTATTTAAGACAAATTTCATAATATCTAAATCACTTATCTTTTTAGAATACATTTTTCCATAGATTTCACTTATGTTAATTCCAGTTTCAACAAGAGCACTTGCAATAGCGAAAGTATGAGCAGTAGTAGATGAATATTGGAATCTTCCACTATCACCAACTAAAGCAATATATAAATATTGAGCAGCTAATCTTGTTAAAACATATTTCTTTTGCATTAAAATAAAATTGGTAACTAATTCACTAGCAGCAGCAAGAGAAGTATCAACGATAGAAACGTCAAATATTTTATCAGTCTCTGGATGATGATCTAATTTTACTTTAAAAGCAGCTCTTTCAAAGCGAGGATCTGCAATACGCTTTTTATCACCAACGTCAACAATGATTGCTAAAAATGGTTGATCAAACCATGAATCATTAACTCTATCAGTTTCAGGAAATAATTTCCCTGTAAAAACATCATGGTTATCACCTAAAATAACAATTTCTTTATTAGGAAAATTATCTTTAATAAAGGTTGCTAATCCAAATTGAGTTCCTAATGCATCAAAATCTGGAGCAATGTGTCTAAAAATAGCGATTCTATCAAATTCCTTTATTTTGTCTGAAAGAATATCGTATTCATTTTTAAATTTCTTAGCTTCTTTTTTAATGTATGTATTCATTTCTTTTACCTATTTTAATAACATGTTATAAGCATCACGAGCAATCATGACCTCTTCATCGGTTGGGATAACAACAACTTTAATAGCACTATCAGGAGTTGAAATTACGTTTTCAATGCCATGTGTTTCATTGTTTTTAGCTTCATCGATTTTTACATTAAAAGCTTCTTTGATATTATCTAAAGCAAGCTTTCTAAATTCTGCACTATTTTCACCAATACCAGCACTAAAGATAATTAAATCACAACCACCAAGTCTTACATAATATTGACCAATGAAATCAGCGACTCTTCTAGCCCATAATTTACTTGCAAGGATAGCTCTTTTATTACCCTTATTACATGCTTCAATAATATCTCTAGCATCACTAGAAATACCACTAACACCTAATAAGCCGCTCTTTTTATTAAATTCTTGATAAATTTGTTCACTAGTTTTACCAGTTTGACTTACACAATAATTAAACACGCTAGGATCTAAATCGCCAGTTCTAGTACCCATCATAATTCCTCCTAATGGAGTAAGACCCATACTAGTTGCGACACACTTACCATGATTAGTAGCAGTAATAGAAGCACCACTTCCTAAATGACAAATAATCATTCTATCTTTACCATTTTCACAATATGCTTCACCTTTTTCGCTTAAATATTTATGTGAAGTGCCATGTGCACCATATCTTCTAATTTTAAATTCTTCACTATATTGATAAGGTATTGCGTATGTATAATCTTCTTCCGCCATAGTTTGATGGAAAGCAGTGTCAAAAGCACAAATACCAGGAGTATTAGGTAAGACATTCATAAATGCTTCGATACCAACTAACTCTGCTTGGTTATGAAGTGGCGATAAAGGTATTAAATCTCTAACTTTTGTTAAAGTATCGTCGTTTATAATTGCACTTTTTGAGAAATAACTACCACCTTGAACTATTCTATGTCCAGTAGCCTTTATTTCATCATAACTCTTAATAATATTGAAATTGATTAATGCATTTAATAATAATTCAACTGCTTCGCTATGATTTTTAACAGGTTGAACTGTTACATGTTTTTCGCCATTATACTTAATTTGGAAAATTGCATCATCAAATCCTATTCTTTCTACTATTCCTGAACAAATTACAGTTTCTTCAGGCATTTCATATAATTTAAATTTTAAACTTGAACTTCCAGCATTTACTGCCATTACTTTTTTCATTTTTTTTAAATCCTCACAATCTATATTATTATAACTATTTTGTTTAGTTTCTTAAACCATTAAATTAATATTTAATATTAATTCTAATTCTACTTTATTGTTAGTTAATATATTAAGATTAACTTAAAAATATGAAAAGTTATAATTTTATTCTAAATTCTTTTTTAAAATACGAATTTCATAAAATAATATGAGTTTTGCAGGCTTTTTAAAATTTTTAGCAAGTTTTTAGCAAAACGTTAAAGAAATTTTATCAAAAAAAAGCTCAATTTAAAAAGTAAAGTCCGTTGAAGGAAAAACCAGGCAAAATAAAGTTCTTTTTGTTTAAAATCATTATTTT
>CAKPNG010000029.1 GCA_934168325.1 uncultured Bacilli bacterium | reverse complement strand
GTTTTTACCTCTTAATTATTATACTATAAAATACAACAAAATACAACAAAATAAATTAAAAACTGTTAAATAAAAAATCGACCATATATCTTAAGATATATAAATCGATCAATTTGTTGTATTTTTGGCTTTTTTGATTATCTAACTGTCAAACTCCCGAGTGAATTTGTTGGTAGTCACATTTATGAAATGTTATGTTATAAAGTTCATAAACAGTTTTAGGCATATTTTACATTAATTACGATTGTTGAAATAACAATTTAACTAACAATGCCTATTGATACTATAACTAATTATAGTAAAGTAATATGACACATAGTATTTAACGGATTTTATCTTATCAAAAGTCTATTTAAATATAATATGATATAAAAAACGACTTTATAAATATGCTTAAATAGTGAAAAAATAATGAAATAATAGTGAAAAATTGATATAATGTTTTCGTAAGAAAAGAATATGAAGAATGTTATTATTGATAATGAAATTTTAAATTATATTTTAGAAATTGAAAGAAATAAAGATTCTCTTAATAGAGTAGATCTTCCTATTAGTATGTCTAATAAATTTAGGAAAAATACCAAGAAGAGATCATCATATGCTTCTAATAAAATCGAAGGTAATCCTTTATCTTTTGAACAAGCTAAAGATGCTATTGAATCTAAAAATAGACATTTTTTAAAACCTGAACAAGAAATTAGAAATTATTATTTAGCACTTGAATTTTTAGAAACTAAACTTGCTAATCGTGAATCTATTTCTAAGAAATTAATTTTAGATGTACAAAAAATAATATGTAAAGGCGAATCATCAGAAAAAATAGGTATTAGAGGTCCAATGCCAGCTGGAGTTTTATTTGCTGTTTGGAATGATGATGGCACTCCAGCATATATTCCTCCTGAATATAAAGATATTGAATTATTGTTAGATCAATTAATCGAATATATTAAAAAATCTGATGATCACCCATTAATTAAAGCAGCAATTATACATTATCAATTAGTTACAATTCATCCTTTTGAAGATGGAAATGGAAGGACTGCCAGAATTATATCAAGTTATTATCTTTCTTTATGCGGCTATGGATTTAAAAATATAGGATCATTAGAAGAATATATGTCATATGACATTGATGAATACTACGACTCAATACAAATGGGACTTCCAATTTTATATTATGATGGAAGAAATAATCCTCCTCATATAGAAATCTGGGTTAAATATTTTCTTAGAATTTTTAAATTATATGCTTCAAAAGTTGTATCAATAGCAATAAAAGAAACAGAAAATAATGAAGTAGAAAGACTTAGTCACTTATCTAAAAAAGCTAAAACTCTATATAAATATTTAATTGATAACAAAGTTACTAGGTTCACACCAATAGAACTAGCTTCTATATTTAAAGTATCGAATAGGACAATTATCAATTGGTGTGTAGAATTATCAAATAATGGCTATTTAAAACCAATACTTGTAAATAAAAGAATAAGAAGATATGAATTGATTTAATAGGAATACATTTAGTAATTTACGCATGCATTTTAATGACTTTAATTGATTTAGCGTATAAAAATGAATTAGATCCTGGAGACTATTTAGACTTTCTTTTAGATAATATAAAAGATAAAAGCTTCGAGGCTCTTTTGCCTCGGTCTCAATTTTACAAAAGCAAAAATAAATTAAGTGGGTGAAATATAACACCTTGGGTGTGAAGTTACACACCCTATCATTTTCTTTCTAGCTCACTTAAGGATGCGATATTTCACTTAGGATGTGAATTAATAAAATCTATCTTTCTCTTTTAAGTTTATAAAAGAATATACCTAATCAATAGTTCTATAAGAGTCGCTTTTGATTGACAAATATGGCGGGGGGGGGGGTAAAATTTATAAAAATAGAGGTGAAGAAAAATGTACTATGTCGAAGGTTATGCTAACATAATCAGTGTATCTAATACAAACAAATCAGGAAATAATAAGAAAACTAAATTGAAATTTATTTTTAATTCCGATCGGAAAGGAATATATTCAGAACCCATTTATGCTGAATTAAAAGAGAATTTAACTGATAATTTCAACATAAAAAAAGAAAATAGAAATAATATTGTTCTTTATAAAAGTTACGATTTAATAAATGATTCTTTTACTCTTGAGTTTTCTATAGATTTTTTTGTTAGTAAGTGTGATTGCCATTTAGGTATTTATTTCGATATAAGTGAAACTAAAAACACTTTTGATGTAAAAAGATTTGATATTATTTTATGAAAAAGATATGCAATTCATTCATAGACTTTATTAGATATATTGAAGAAGCCGATGAAATTTATACCAAAAATAATCCAAATAATATATTACTTTTTAGAGGACATTCTAATTTTAATTTTTCATTGCTTCCATCTGCGTTTAGAAATGACGAATCAAATGAATTTTCGGATTGTCATAATATAGAAATAGAGTACCCTGAAGAGTTTAATAAATTTGATCATTTATCAAATTTAGTAAAAATGCAACACTACGGTGTTAAAACACGATTATTAGATTTAACACTCAATCCATTAGTTGCTCTTTATTTTGCTGCATGTGAAAATCAAGATGTTGATGGTGAGGTGCTTGTATTTAAATGTAAAAAAGAAGAAATAAAGCATCATTCAAGTGACACTATTTTATGTTTATCTTGTATTCCTTTTTTAACTAATGTAGATCAAAGTAATCTTTTAAGATATTGTAACGCAAATAAAGGTAGAATATTAGGAATTGGCGATTATTATAATAGCATTGCAGTACATCATTTATATCATGAGATAAGAAGCCAATATCCTACTTTTGAGTATGAAATCAGAGTAAATGATTTATTAAAAACTTATTTCGTTGCCGCTAATAAAGATAATGCTAGAATGAAAGCTCAAGATGGCTTATTTGCCATTTATGGACTAGATAAAAATGAAGGTGAAAATTGGATTAATAAACAAATTGTATCAAATATAATAATATCAAAAAGATGTAAAAAGGATATTATTAAGTCTCTTAATAAATATGGAATAAATGATAGTAAGGTCTATTTAGGATTAGATAGAGCTGCTATTAATTTATATGGAAAATATTTAAAAGTAGAATCAATTAATAAATAAGAGGTATTTATGAAAAGAAGAAAAATATTTGCTATTGTAACACTATTAATTTTAGGTGCGTTAAGTTTAAGTTTAACGTCTTGTAATTTACAAGGACCTCAAGGAGAACAAGGAGTAGAAGGACCTAAAGGTGATACTGGAAAAGATGGAATTAATGGAAAAGATGGAACATCAGTATTAAATGGAAAAGGAAAGCCATCTTATGAATTAGGTAATGTTGGTGACTCTTATATCGACACAGACACATGGGATTATTATGTTAAGACAAGCAGTGGTTGGACAAAAGAAGGAAATATTAAAGGTAAAGATGGAACTAATGGCAACGATGGAAATCAAGGAGCTCAAGGTGTTCCAGGTAAAGATGGGCATACTCCAGTTATAACAATTGGAGAAAATGGCAACTGGTTTATTGATGGTGTTGATACTAATATTAGTTCTAAAGGTCCTAAAGGCGACAAAGGAATTAGCGGCAAAGATGGTTCATCAGTTTTGAATGGGAATGGAATTCCATCAAATGAATTGGGAGATGTAGGTGATTCTTATATTGATCTTGATACACGGGATTATTATACAAAGTCTTCTACCGGTTGGATTAAACAAGGCAATATCAAAGGCGATAAAGGAATTCCTGGAAAAGATGGTAGTAATGGAAAAGATGGTACAAACGGGGAAACTCCAACTATTGGTGAAAATGGAAACTGGCGGATTGGGGGTAAAGATACTGGAATCTCATCAACACCTACAAAATATATCCCTGCAATATTTAATAATTATGACGGAACAATGCTTTATACATTCTATTATGAAAAAGGAACAACCGTTTCTTATAATGGACCGACCCCAATTAGACCAAGTGACTATAATGGAGAAGAAGAACTTCCTTATACATTTATTGGCTGGGATAAATCATTAGAAAATATTCAAGAACCAACAATTTATACTGCTCAATATAGAGGAAAGATGTACGATGTTACATTCAAAAATTATGATGGCACTACATTATATTCCACTCAAATTGAAAGAGGTCATGATGCTACTTACGTTGGTGATATCCCTTTAAGAAATGATAATCAAAAACTTGATTGGATTTTCACTGGCTGGGACAAGTCATTAACAAATATCATAGCTAACACAACTTTTATTGCACAATTCTATGCTCCCAATTCACTGAAATGCGTTTTTAAAAATTATGATGGCACAGTTTTATCGACTCAATATGTTGGGACAGGTGATAATGTTGTTTATGAAGGAACGACTCCAACAAGACCAGATAATGGTGAAGACATAATAACTAGATATGAATTTAATGGTTGGGATAGATCTTTAGAGAATATTGCTTCTGATACTGTTTTCACTGCTCAATACGGGACAAATACATATTATAAAGTTAAATTTGTTAATTATGATGGCACTATCTTATACACTACAAGCACATTTAGTGGTGGCCAAGTTACTTATATTGGAGATACTCCAACTAGACCAGATAATGGTGAAGACATAATAACTAGATATGAATTTAATGGTTGGGATAGATCTTTAGAGAATATTGCTTCTGATACTGTTTTCACTGCTCAATACGGGACAAATACATATTATAAAGTTAAATTTGTTAATTATGATGGCACTATCTTATACACTACAAGCACATTTAGTGGTGGCCAAGTTACTTATATTGGAGATACTCCAACTAGACCACAAGATGCTTCTGGCAATAATGTAACTGATTACACATTTAGTGGCTGGGATAAATCCTTGGAGAATATTACAGCCCCAACAACAATTAAAGCAAAGTATTCATCTTCCACTTATACTGGTTATTTAGTTACTTTCCTAGATAGTGATAGCACTGAATTATATTCGCACTATTTCAAGCAAGGAACTAATGCTAATTATCCATATACAGCCCCATTTAGTTATGATTCTACCAACGTTCATATGTTTGTCGGGTGGAATAACTCAATTGAGAATATTACAGGCCCGTTAACTGTTACTGCTCAATATATGACTATTAGCCGTAGACAAAATGGTGAATATCCACAAAGTGTTGTTACTGACCAAGTTTTAATTAATTCACTAAATACTTTAACCACAACAAATTCAAAAGGATATTATGAGCTTGGAGGCGAACAATATCAAAAACTAAGAGCAAAGCCATTTCGTTCTAATTACACATTCAATAATGGCGAAACCATTATTGATGGAACATATTACTATTTCAAAGTTGAACCAATTCAACGGAGATACATAACTGATGATGGCAATACAGCATTCTTAACGTCTGAATATCTTTTAGATAGTCGCAGATATGACGATAATTCTAATAATTACAAGAATTCAGAAATTAGAAACTGGTTGAATAACGATTTCTTAGATAAAGCATTTAATGATGATTCGTTAATCACAACAACGGCAGTGGATAACTCTGTTGCTTCAACATTAGAGTCTTCTAATCAATATATCTGTGAAACAACATATGATAAGATTTTTCTTCTAAGTAAAGCGGAATTAACAAAAGCCGATAATGGTTTTTCGACAAATCCATTTTCAGAAGATGAAGCAAAAAGATGTCAAACTACTGAATATGCAAGAGCAAAAGGCGCCCGTTATAATATGAATTATAATTACCCTTATAATGGTTATTATTGGACTCGTTCTCCTTACAGATCGTACTCCAACTACGTGTGCGAAGTTAAATACAATGGTCGTTTCGGAGAATTTTCTGTCTACGACACGGAATTCAGTATACGCCCCAGCCTTTCAATTAAGATTGCGCAGTTTACGGAGCAATAATTAAAAAATAATCACCGCCTCTCGTTCAAAATAAAAGAAAAGGTGAAATTTATAATATGAAACAAAGATTAAATAAAAATGATGAAAGGGAAACGAATTATTGGTTCTTATCAAAGGCAAAGATTTTTCTACTCACATCTTATTAATAAGTGGCAAGTCTCCGATTTAATATCACTACTCACTTCTCAACCTATTAATTAATAATTCTTTGAAAATTATAGAAATTCTATATAAGGCGAAAGAATTAGAACTCAAATATATAGGAAGATTAGAATTAATTAGAAAAGCAAAACTCAAATTAAAAACAACTGATTTGTTATCTTTAATAGCTAAAGATGCATCATGTTTCAAAAAATAGAATTTGATAATTATAAAGAAGCTATAAATTTCTTATTAAAATAAATAAGCATATATTTTAGGAATCATTTTTATGATAAAAATGATCCAAATAATATGCATATTTTTAGTCATGATTGTATGCCTAGTTATATAGCTTCTTTCTTTTTTAATCTTTATAACGATAGAATAATCAAAGATGAAGAAATCATAATAGATAATAGATTAAGTATGCTTTTATCTTCTTTACAATCTATAAATCCTAAATATATAAAAGAAAATTCATTAGAATCAATTAATAAATCTTATCATTATCATTATGATGATAATGATTATTTAATAGATATAAATATAGATTATTCACCTAATGAAATAATAGTTAAATTAGATGGAGGTGATGATGAATCTCATCTATTAACTAATTGTTTTATTATCGATGATGATTCTAAAAAATATTTTTTAGAATCACATCAAGTATGTTTTTTAGCAAATAAAGGAAGTAATTTAGGAAAAGATATTGATATAGACATTACATTAGAGAAAATATCAGAGTAATTTTTATTATCGTTAATTAATATGACTTATTTAATTTTTGCATTTTTACTTTTTTATTTTATAAAAACCTAAATTTAATGTAGATAAAATATGTTATAAAATATATTGATATGCTCCTTGAAATCCAATATAATTGTATTTAGAGGTGCAAATATGATAGTTACGACATCGATGTTGAAAGAAAAATACCATGATTATGCTAATCCTTTAGATAAAATAAAAAGAGATACTGATAAAGGAATTCTTATTAGATTAACTAATGGAATTTATGAGACCGATAAAGGAACAGAACCTTGTTTATTAGCGTCTTCAATTTTGTCTCCTTCATATTTAAGTTTTGATTGGGCTTTATCTTATTATGGACTTATTCCTGAAAGAGTTATATCTATAACATCTGCTAGTTTAGGTAATAGGAAAAATAAAACTTTTGAGAATTTTTTCGGAAGATATGAATACACAGATATACCAGTTAGTGCTTTTTCTGAAGGATTATTATATTTAGAGAGTGGTGACTATATTGTTAAGATTGCATCTAAAGAAAAAGCAATTTGTGATTCTCTTTGTAAATGGCGTGTTGTTAAAAGCGTAAAAGAACTTAAGGAATTATTATTTATAGATAAAAGAATAGATGTGGATGAATTCGAGACTTGTGATTTTAAATTGATGGAACGCCTTGCCTCTTTATATAGAAAAACAAATCTAAAACTATTAATTAAGTTAATAAGAAAGGAATATAAAAACTAACTATAATTTATAAAATTTATTGATTTAAATTATAACCATATTATTTATTATGAAGTGGCATGCTTCGTTAAAACGGATCAAAGAAGTTGTAAAGAAGGAAAATTAAAGGATTAAGACACACTGCTATAACGATAACAAAATGTGCTAAAATACTAGATGTAAAGACATACTTGACAAAATAATAAGTCCGACTTGGTAGATATTTTGTCAATTTACAATTTACAATGTTATCGAAAGGAGGCAAGTAGATGAATCTTTCAGAAAAAATAGCAATAGTTAGAAAAGCACGTAGATTTACTCAAGAAGAACTTGGTTCAAAAATTGGTGTTAGTAGACAAACTATATCTAGTTGGGAAAAAGGTGATTATGAACCTACTTTAGATAGTGTACGTGCTATTTCAGAAGTACTTAATGTCTCTTATGATACATTACTTGATGACAAAGTAGACTTAACTGATAAGCAAGTTTTAAACGTTGCATTAAAGAATTTGGACAATAATGTTAAAGCAAAAGTTAATAATTCATTTAGATATCGTATACGTGAGTATACAGTAAGGAAAAAAGACTATGCAGAAGTTATTGTTTATTTCTCATTTTTAGCAATATTCACTATCGCAGTTATTGTAAACGGATTATTTATCAAGAAACTAGGTAGCATTAATTTTTATATCGAATTTTTCTTTGGGACTATGTTATTTATAATGCTTTGTATTATTGCTATTCCTATTTATCAAATTAAAAAGATTAAAGCTGGTGGAAATTATAATTCATTTGGAACATTAAGCCAAACTCATTTAGTTATCATTGGATGGTCTGATACTAAATTCGATAGAACTGTTTATATTCCTGTAAACCAAATTGAAAGAATGGAACTTGGCAAAAATGCTAATCGTAAACATGGTACAGTTATTGTTTATATTAAAGAAAGAAGCAAACCTTTAGTAACAAATGATATTGTAGAACCACAAAAATTAATTGATATTTTTAATAATCTTGAAACTTTTGTCGAAAGTTCTTATGGTAAATAAATTTTTTAAAGTAGCTTGTAAATGTGGTCATGTTGGATCTAAATATTTTATTAGAATTTCTTTCCCAATTATAGCTACATGTGGAAAAGATGCTGCAAGTATTGCAAGATATATTCCTCGAGTTAAGCATGATCATAAAGATGCAATTCTTGAATGTAAGAAAATTTCTTATGAGGAGTATTTAGAGCTTCAAAGAATCAATAAAAAGGATCCTTATCTAAAATGTGAATGTAAACAAGACCAAGAACTGATTGAAAATTTTTGTTCTAGAATTGAAAAAGAACCAAGATTTCTAATTAAAAAGAAGAAAACAAAAAGAGCCTCTGTTGAATATAGGCTGAAAAAACAATCATACATTCATAAAGAGAAATGGTGCGATTATCAAGAAGAAGAGGAATGGAATAATGGCTTACTTGCGTATTAATTCAATTATGAATAACCCATCTCTTTGCGATGGTTATGGTTATAGAACAGTTGTCTTCTTACAAGGTTGTAATTTTCATTGTAAGGGTTGTCATAATAAAAGTACTTGGGATTCTGAAAAAGGAGCTCTTATAGAAGCTAGTGAATTAGCACAAATTCTTAAAGCAAAAGCTCTTAATAAAAAAATTACAATTAGTGGCGGAGAACCATTACTACAAATAGATGGACTTCTTGAACTACTTAAAGAATTAAAAGACTATGATTTATGTTTATATACAGGATATGAAATAGATGATGTTCCACAAGAAGTATTAAATTATTTGAAATATATTAAAGTTGGTAGATTTATTTTAGAAGAAAGAACAAGCACAATACCTTTTATTGGATCTAAGAATCAAAAATTTATGAGGGTCGATCATGGAAAAGCAAAATAAGAATGATAATGCAGCAAATAGAAAAAGTTACGTGGGCTATGTTTTTAATATTGGTGAAAAAAGTGAAAAAGAAGAAGTTTTAAATAGTTTAAATCATGAATGGGCTAAATTACATAGGGAAGGATATATTCATATTCATGATTTAGATGCTTATGGTCTAACGTATAATTGTTTAACCTTAAACGTACTTAATAGTTTTCCATACAATAAATTTAAGGATTTTAGTTCAGAAGAAAAAATAGTTGGAGTATTTGATTTTTTAAAAGAGTTACTTGCAAAGGTTGGAAATGAACAAAGTGGTGGAATGTCTTTTGCTAATTTTGATATTGATATTTCGACAATTTTTAAAAATCTTGGAGTTACATATATTAACTTTGATAATCTATTTAAAGCATCTATTAAATCACTTATACTTTGGTGTAATAATATGCACACAAGAATGGGGCAGACTAGTTATTATGTAACTTTTTGCATAGGATTAGGCACAGATTCATTTGCAAGATATTTAACTGATAGATTAATTACTTGCTTTTATGATGTAGGGGATTTAGTTTATAAACCAAATATTGTATTTAAGGTTCATGAAGGAATTAATAGATTTAGAGGAGATCCTAACTTTGATTTGTTAGAAAAAGCTTTATTATGCACTGGTAAAAAAATGATTCCAACATATCTTCTCTGTGATTGTGAAGCTGATAAAAAAGCTGATCCAATTAAATTATCAATTATGGGCTGTAGAACTAGAGTAGTTGATGATTTATATGGAAAAGAAGATGCAATAGGGAAAAGTAATATTGATAATATTACTATCAATCTTCCTCGACTTGCTTTAGAAGTTGATAAAGAAATGCATAAGGCTTCTTTGAGTGATAAAATCATTCTTTTTAAGCAAAAGTGGGATAAAGTTGCTAATTTAACAAAAGATATTTTATTAGATAGATATGAGAAAACTTGCAAAGCTGATATAGATTTATTTCCAACTATTCGAGAATATAAATTAACATGTGAGGATATAAATAAGGTAGGATTGAGAGATAATTTTAAACATGGAACGTTATCTATTGGATTTATCGGATTAAGCGAAGCTATGGAAGTTCTTAGTGGGGAAAAATATTGGACCAATTATAAAGTTTACCAAGTAGCGATTAACTTTGTTAAATATATGAGAAATTATACAGATAAACTTAAAAATGAATATAATCTAAATTTCTCATTATTAGCAACAAGTGGCGAATATATTAGTGGAAGATTCGAAGAGATTGATAATAAACTTTTTGATTCATCAATAATGAAAAAAGGATATTATACTAATTCATTTCATGTTGATGTTGATAGTAAATTACCTGCTTATAAAAAACTTGAAATTGAAGGACCATTTCACATTTATACAAATGGTGGAAGTATTTCTTATGTTGAATTATCTGAAGCTCCTATTGGGAATGCTGAAGGTCTAAAGGAACTAATCGAAATAGCTATTAATTCAGGTGTTCATTATCTTGGATTTAATTTTCCTAAAGATGTCTGCAAAAATTGTGGTGCAACTGGAACGTTTGATGTATGTCCTGAGTGTGGGTCTAAAGAAATAACTAGAATTAGAAGAGTTTCTGGATATTTAGAAATTCAAGATTATTTTACAAAAGGTAAAATGCATGAGAGCAATAATAGGAAAACTAACTAATGATTTATTACATTTCCGATACACATTTTAGAGATCAAATTATTTTTGATAAATGCGAAAGACCTTTTTCTTCTTTGAAAGAAATGGAAGAAATAATTATACAAAGACGGAATAATAAAGTGAAAAAAGATGATATTGTATATATTTTAGGTGATATATCTAAAGATAATGATAATTCTACAATTGAAATATTTCGCAAATTAAGCGGACACAAACATTTAATTGTTGGCAATCATGACCAATTAATTCAAGATTGTATAAAAAACTCAAAGGTATTTGAAACAATAAAATTAATTGATTTAATAATAGATAATAATAGAAAGGTATGTATTTGTCATTATCCATTAATGGATTGGATGGAATTTAATAGAGGAGGATTCTTAGTTTATGGTCATATCCATAATAAGACTAGTAAACATGGAGAAGCATATAAAAAATGAAAGATTTTTACGCTCATCTACTTGCTTATAATTGTGGTGTAGATGTTTGTGGATTTGAACCAAGAACGTTAGATGAACTTATTATTTTAAAGGAGGCTAATAAGAATGAACCATATATCAATTGAAGGAATGGATGGAGTTGGTAAGAGTACAGTATGTAAGTTATTAGCAGAGAAAACTGGCTACACTTTTGTAACAAAGCCTCTTCATTATTTAACTGATGTTGAATTTAGCAAAGATTGGCCTAACTACTTTAGAGCTAGAGATATCGCAAATAGTAGTAATAATCGTGATTTTTCAGCATGGTTTTATGGACTTGGGTTGATTTATAGTTATGAAAAATTCAAAGATCAAAATATAATTACTGATAGGCATATTGTATCTAATTATTGCTGGAGTGGTGTATCGTCAAATATGGATATTTTTGATTTATTAATAAAGAAAATTGGTTTGCCTACACTTACAGTGATTCTATATGCGAACGAAGAAACTATTCGCAGTAGATTGCTGAAAAGAGATTTAAACGATAATGATTTAAAACGTGTTAGTATGACTGAAAAAGTATATGAGAAGATGATAAATTTTTGTGAACTAAAGGGTTTTAGATATATCGTGATTGATACATCAAAATATGATCCAGAACAAATAGTGGATATTATCCTTAGAAAAATGGAGACATTTTAATGAATTATAAATATTCAGAAGATATGAAATATTTAGCTCTTTATTGGGCTTTAAGATTTATTGAGACCAAAGAAGATATAATGGTTAAAACATATAGCAATGATTATCAAATAATTATCGATGTCGAACAACAATATGTTGATTTTGGCAACGATATTAAAATTATTGGTGATAAATTTCTCTTATTAACTAATCATAAGTCGTTTGTTATTCTTGAATGTGTTGATAAACTTTTGACTATGGGTTATATGCCTTCTGAAATTATTATCGATTTACAAGGCGAATTTGATATAAGTGTCTCAAATTTAAATATTCAATGTTTTGAGTGGAATAAAATGGACAATAGAACTTTTACTTCAAAACAAAATGCACAGATTTATATTAAATATGAATCTAGATTAGTTAGTGGAATTATTGAAAGAAGAACTAAGATTTATAATGGTTATGATATTTTTGAATATGGTATATTTGATTTAAAAAATAGACAAGAAAATTATATTTTTAGACATAAATGTACGATAAAAAGTGATAATAAAGATTTTGTTATCGATGATGATAGATTTGTAAAATATAATGGTCATGATAAGAAAGTTATAATTCCTGAAGGTATAAAAGCGATTGAACCATGTGCTTTTTGGGATAATCAATCCATTGAAGAAGTTATATTACCTCAGTCATTAGTAAGCTTAGGTGGCGATACTTTTTATAATTGTAAAAAGCTAAAGAAAGTAATGATTCCTTCAAATGTAGAAGAAATTGCTAATAATCCATTTGCTGGATGCCCTTTATTATCATTAGAAAATCAATCTAAGAATTTTATATTAGATGATGGAGTCTTATTTGATAAAAATAAGACAATTCTTATTTATTATCAAATTTCTAAAAATAATGAAGAATATAAAATCCCTTCTTCAGTTCAAATAATTGGAAAACATAGCTTCTTTTTAGCAGATAATCTTAAAAAAGTATATATTCCAAAAGGAGTTATGAAATTAGAAAATAATCCATTTTCTGGCTGTAGTCATTTAGAAGTCATTAATGAATCACCTTATATAAATATTATAGATAAAGTTATATATAACAAATTTAAAACTTCTGTAATAGGATGCATAAATTCAATTAAAATCGATAAGTTAGTTTTATTGCCAGTTAAAAGTATTGGAAGAAATTCTTTTTGGAATTGTAAAGGTATTAAAAAAATTGTTTTACCATCTACATTAAAACAAATCGGGTATAATCCTTTTGTTGGCTGTTCTAATATTTCATTTGAAAATCATTCTAATGAATTCGCTGTATATGATGATGTTTTATTTGATAAAGATAAAAATAAGATTATTTGTTATCCGGCATGGAAAGCTATAGGAGATGTAACAATTCCTGAATCAGTAATTGCTTTAGAAAGAGGAGCATTTTCTGGGTGCGATAAAATGACAAGCATTAATTTGCACAATGTGAATGTTATTAGCAAATCATGCTTTACTAATTGTTTATCTTTAAAGGAAATATATTGCAGTGATTTGATTGCATATATTGGAGAATGGGCATTTGCGTATTGTTCATCTTTAAAAAGCGTTTCTATTTCTAAAAATACTAAGGTTGATAATAATGCTTTTTCAAATTGTTATTCTAAAGTTCAAATAAGAAAAGAAATGGATAACTATATTATAGAATCAGATAATATCTATTCTTTAAATTCTTTAATTGCTAACTATAACGCTAAAATTGATTTAATTATTATAGATCCACCTTATAATTCTCATATTGATTACATCGGATATAAAGATTCTAATTATTCAGAAGGATATATGACTTTTATGAAAAATAGAATTGAATTAGCTTATAAGTTAATAAGTCCTAAAGGCTTTTTTGCTTTAAATATTGATGAAGGTGAAAAAAATAATTTACTTAATTTACTTATTTCTGTTTTTGGCATTAACAATGTTTCTCTCCATAAGTGGAAGAAAAAACATCCATATTTTGATACTAATAGGGTAGTGTTAAATCCAAATAAAGTTCAAACTGATTATGAATATATAATTATTTGCAAAAAAACATCTGAATCTAAATTTAATTTATTAAAGCAACCTTATATTGTTGGAGATAAATTATTAGAAAGAGAAGCATCTATTCCTGAGACGTTTGATTGTTTTGGTACAACATCGTCTGCAAAAGATGAAATTAAGGAGATTTTTGGTGATAGAAACTATTTTTCTACACCAAAGCCAGTAAAATTAATGAAGGAATTAATAAGAGCAACAACTACCAATAAATCAATTGTTTTGGATTTTTTTGCTGGAAGTGGAACAGTTGGACAAGCGGTTGATGAATTAAATAAAGAAGATGAAGGCAAGCGCAAGTTTATTCTTATTTCAAATAGCGAATCAAATATTTGCAAGAACGTAACTGTGAAAAGAATGGAAAAGATTGGTACAAACTTTGTTTATTTAGGATAATTTGAATACGGTGATAAATAGATTTGTTTTTTTACCATAGAGGCAAAATATTATTTAAAATTAATTGATATATCAGATGATATACAATCTAAAATAGCGCTTGCCAAAAAGCAATTTCAAAATAGACAAGATTAAATTTGCTTTTTTCAAAAAACAAATTTTAAAAGTTGTTTTTAAAGGAAAAAATAATATTGCTTGACTTAAAGGTTTGTTGAGTGTAAATTAATGGTAATCGATCGTCCTCCGATAACCTAAGGGTTCGGAGGCTTTTTATTAGAATATGGGAAAAATAGTTAAAAAAGATTTTAAAACTTATGAAGAACAAATTAATATTTTAAAGGCAAAAGGTATTGTTGTTAAAGAACAACAGATATTAGACGTTACTAAGATATTAGAAGTAGAAAATTATTATAGCGTTATAAATGGCTATAAAAAGCCGTTTAAAGATCCGGAAAATTCTGAATCTTTTATTAAGAATTGTAGTTTTGAAGAAATATATTCACTTTTTGTTTTTGATAGGAATGTGCGATTAATTTATTTGAAAAATATATTAAAAATTGAACATCAAGTAAAAACTATTTTAGGATATGAGTTTTCCAGATTGTATGGTAACAACAATTATTTAAAGATAAATAATTTCGATGTTTCGAACCCTCAAAAAATTAAGGAAGTTAATAAATTAATTGATAAGATAAAAAGCGAAACTAAAAATCAAATAAATAAAAATGCGGAAATTACGCATTACAATAATAAATATGGTTTTATTCCTTTATGGGTATTGACAAATATTTTGACTATTGGAGAAATATCTCACTTTTATAAGTGCTTAAAAGAAAGTGATAAAAACGATATTTCGAAACATTTTTGTCTAAACTCTTATGATATGGCATTATTTTTAAAAAATTTAACTCTTGCAAGAAATTTGTGTGCACATGATGAAAGATTTTATGATTATAGATATAAAGCATCAATACCAATTAAACACATTAATAATTTTAAAGTTTTTAATATAAAAAATAATAGTAGTGGTTTTTATTATCATGGGGTAAAAGATGCTTTCTCAATTGCAGTAATATTTACACAATTCTTACCAAAGGAAGATATACGCGCGTTCATTTACTCGATGAAAAAGGAGTTTAAAGTTTTAAAGAAGCAATTGAATGTAATCTCTATAAAGAAAATCATGAGAATTATGGGATTTTGCAGCAGATGGACAAAATTAATTAAACTGTGAAATTTTTATATCAAGAAAAAATACATTAGTTCAGCAATGTTTTTTCCAAATTAAAGGTAAATTTTTTACATAATATTGAATTATATCTTTAAAAAATAAAGAAATATTTGATATGTTATATAACAATTATTAATTGTAAAGAAAATGTTTATAAAAGTAATTAATAGATTTTGCTCCCCAAAAGTTCTCTTTTTGAGGAGCAAATTATAATGGTAGGGAGTTCTAAATTATGAGAACCTACAAAAGAGTTACATTTTAATTGTTCTTTCTTTATCACTATAGGTTACAAATATTCTGTGATTGATTAAAACTTTATAAGATTTAGGCTTAATTTGCTTTGAAAAACTTTGTTCAGCTTGATTAAATAATTAGGAATCTTTATTTATGAAATTATTTTCATTTTTATGTAGTTTATAACCAAGAATAAAGGAAATTGATAAACCAATAAAAGCAAATAAGGATAAAGAGAAGAAAGCAATAAATAATTTTGAATTAAAATAAGGATAACATAATTGTAAGATTGAATTTATAAATTGATATACAATTGGAGCAAAAAATACTGCTTTTCTTCTTTTCTTTGGACCTAATATAAAATTTAACATTGTTACATTACTTGTCAGATATAAACCATTTGCCATACCTTTAAAAGAATGTAGAAAAATAATTCCTATTGCTAATAATAATGTTGCATCACTTTCACCACGGAAGAAATAAGATAATAAACCTAGTGAAAGTGTTTCTATTAATATCATTATTAAAGCTATACTCATAGAAGAAGATACTTTCTTACCAATTTTAAAATGTGTATTAATATAAATGACTATAAATTCAATAAAAGAAGAAACACTTAAATAAAAACCAAAGCTTAATGGATTAAAAGAATTTATTTGATTTTGTCCTTCATAACTTGTCCATAAATCAGAAGTAAGTGATGTATTTGCCCATAATAAAGGAATCCATAAAGAAGCTCCAACTAAATATAGAACATAATTCTTATTTTTAAAAAGATCTCTATTAGATACTTTTTCATGTTCTTCATCATGAATTAAATTACTAGGAAAAGGATTAAATATAAAAGTATATATAAATATGATAACTAGAAGTGGTAATGCAAATAAAAATAAATAAAGAAAGCCAGTATACGTTAAAGAGAATAATTCAGCAATAAAACCAGCAAATGGAGTTATTATTGCTGTAGCTAAAGGTCCAAAAATACATACATGACCATATTTTGTCTTTTCTACATAATTAATATCAGCAATACAAGAAGTATGAAAAGAAGAAAATGACCAATGTATACCGGTAATTATAGAAGTAAAGAAAAGAAAAATAACGTAAAGAAGTGATTTAGAATTATTTTTTAAAATTAATCCTAATGTAGAAAATAGGATAATAGAAATAAAAGATGTTATTAAAAGAATTCTCATTATTTTTAAATTTTTCTTTTGTTCTGCTATAAAATTAAAACAAATAATTAATGAAAAAGCGGCAATAAATGGTGGTAAAAATAATGAAATAGATGACATTATATTTGACCATCCTAAATCAACTGCACATTGATTTAGAAAAATCGTAATAAATGACAAAACCATACCATCAAAAACAGAAACTAAGATATAAAATATCTGTGCTTTTGATGTTTCTTTTTTCTCTTTTCTATTTAAGAATTTGTTTTTCATACTGACTTATTTTATCGAATATTAAACTGAATGAAAACAATAATAGCAACAATCCATCACGTCATTTATGTTGTTACATTTTATAAGATATTAATTTATTTGCTGGTTTTGCAATTAAAGAGACATTTTTTAAAGTAATCTTTAAAATATAAATCTGAAGAAATATTAAAAGCAAAAATATTAAAAACTTAAAAAATATGTCGATTTTGCAAGGTTTTAAGTGTAATTTATAGGTTTTTTGAAAATCTAAATCTAAATTTTTAGTAAAAAACTAAATTTAAGTATATTTAATATTTTATCTTTTATGTAAAAATATTGCATGAAATATAATTATATGGTATTATTTGGCTAAGAGGTTTGTTATGATTTTAGAATTGAAATTTAATAATTATAAAATGTTTAAAGAGGAAAATACTCTTTCTTTTATAGCAGACACCAGAATTAAAAGACTTGGTTCTAATTATTTTAATGAACTTAATAAAAATGTTTTAAAATCAATTAGTTTATATGGACAAAATAATATTGGTAAATCAAATATCTTGTTACTTTTTAAACTTATAAAGAATTTAATGCTTGGCACTGAAAATATTCCTTTTAATCGAGAATTATTTGGAGATGGTCCTATTACTGATATTTCAATAACTTTTAAAAATACTAATGACCAGAATTGGTTAGAATATAATTTTTCTTATGATAGTTATAAATATGAGATAATTAAGGAATCTTTAAATGAAGTCATATTTTATGAAACTGGTAATTCTACTATTAAAAATATATATTCTAGAGATAAAGAAAAAGAAATATTATCTATATTTGATGAAAATTATAATGATTTATTAAAATTATTGCCTTCTAAAAAACCATTCTTATATTGTGTTTCTTTAGATAACGATATATTTTCAAAACTTAAAACATATCTAGAGTCTTTTAAATTATTTTCTAATTCAATAGAGATTATTGAACTTTATAATATACCAATTGATAAGACAATAGATGTATTAAAAAGTAATGATGAGAATAGAAAAAGATTTATTTTAGAATTTATTAAACATGCTGATTTATCTATTCAAGACTTTTATTATGATGAAAATGCAATATTTAAAAACGATAATAACGAAAATATAAATGAAGAAGCTCTTAAAAAGATAGATATTATTGATCAATTTAAATTATTTACTAAATATAATAATAAAGTTGTTCCTTCTATATTATTTGATTCAAGTGGTACTAAGAAAATAGAAGCGATTGCATCATATGTTTATGATGCAATTGTTAATGGTAAGACTTTGATTATAGATGAATTAGATAATGGATTACATTACAAATTATCACGAGCAATATTATCTATTTTTAATAGTTTTATAAATACTAAAGGGCAAATATTATTTACTGCTCATGATTTGGAACTTATTACCTGTAAACATATGATGCGTAAAGATCAGATTTATTTCTCTATTAGAAATAATGATTTAACTAGTACTTTATTTTGTTTAAAAAACGCTCCTACATCTAATGGTGGGCCTAGAACTGCAGAAGATTTAATTAAACATTATAATCGTGGAGAATTTGGCTATGTTCCTAGTCCTAATTTTATTAGATATTTATCTATTATAAATAAGGATAATAATGAATAAATATTATATAAAAATTATTGTGGAAGGTAATGAAGAGAGTACATTTTTTGATATTGTTAATGAAGTTGGAAAAGACGATATATTTGTATTAGAAATTGAAAATGCTAATGGCTATGGTGGAATTGCCGATGCTTTCTTAACTACACTTCGTGAAGATATATATGATTGTGTTATTTGTGTTTATGATGTTGATGATAGAGTAAATGATAAATATTTGGAGTGGTAACCTAAAAGTAGACACTTATTTCGATTAATATAGACACTTTCTTCTCACTAGAATGACAAAACTA
>CAKPNG010000028.1 GCA_934168325.1 uncultured Bacilli bacterium | reverse complement strand
TATACTTTGTATAAGTAATTTCTCAAAAATATTAATTAATCCTAAATTATATAGTGTTAAATCCTAAAAACGGGATTTCATGCAAATCATTTACTAATATTTTGCCAAATGAAATTTGTGTTGATGTTGAAGGAATAGTTTCGCTTTCATCATTACTTATAGTATCTATTGCGATATATTTTTTAAATCTGTCAATTAATTCCATAAAAACTCCTATAAAAATTAAATAAATTTTCTATATTTTATAGATATTTTAATATTTTTACATTAAAATAACATTATGAAAAAGAAAGTTATATTTAGATTTATATTTTTAGTTATTTTACTTGCCATATCTGCTGCTTTACTTGGTTTTTTTGCAGAAACTCATTTATCTACTTTAGTAAATGCAAAAAATGTTGGTTATTTTAGTTATACCGATTATAAGGAAATACTTACTTTGCCTATAAAGCAAGCCATAAGTAATTTTAATTATTATAGTTTAATAATGATATTAATACCTGGCATCAGTGCTGTAGCAATAGTAATTATGTTATTAATGATGTTAATAAGAAAAAGAGGTTTTGCATTTATCTCAATTTTATTACTTCTTATTATAACCGCTTTATTATTTGCTATAACATCAAGTTGCTATTATGTTTTATTTATTCAAAATAAGATGGAAGAAATTAAAACTATTATCACATTTAAGAATTTTTCTTCTGGTGATGAAGATTTATTACCAAAAATCATTAATGTTGCTTTCTTAATTGGCTTCCTACTTTTTGCAGCAATTTCAGTTTTATATTATATTTCTTTTGTATTTACCTGTATTGGTGAATCTTTCAAAAGAAAGAAAAGTAAAAATGATAAAATAATTGAATATTATGCAAAAAGTGGAAACCTCGAAAAAATTATTTTAGATTATAATGATATAAAAACTTCAGGCGGTTCTAATAAGACAGTAAAGTTTTATCCAAGAGGAAATAAAACAACTATCAGTGCATCCCCTACTCCAAGTTACGGTAATTCTACAGCTGTTCAATATATAAACAACCCAAAAAATAAATAAAATGTCTAAAATTAAAACTGGTACTAAACCAGATTATATAATTGATTCTCATGCTCATTTAGGATATTGGCCTACTTTAAAACAATGCGAGTCCAATCTTTTAGAGTCAACTAAAAATAATAATATACGTTTCACCCTTGTTTCTTTTGATGGATCAGAATTTAAGGAAAATAATTCCTTTCTTAAAAAATTAACTTCTATAACAGCTGCTAAAAAAGCTATTCCTTTCATAAATGATAATGTAGATAATTTTGGTTTGCTAATATGGATTCAACCATTTTTTGAAAAAAACGCTGCAGAAGTTGAACTTTTTATTAAAAAACATAGAGATATAATATACGGACTGAAAGTGCATCCATTTTTATCACGAATTAGAATGAGCGATGAAAGATTGTATTCTTATATTGAGATAGCACATAAACTAAATTTACCAATTTTAGTCCATACGGCGAAAGACAAATATAGTCAATTAAAATATCTAATTAGAGCTTGTAAAAAATACCCACAAGTAAAATTTATTGCTGCTCATTGTGTTTTGGAAACCGATCATAATGAAATTATAGAAGCCCTAATCGAATGTAAAAATTTATATTGCGATACAGCTTGGGTTGATATTAATTTCATTAAAAAATTAATAGATTATAAATTAACTGATAGAATTTTATTTGGCACAGATAATCCAATAGATGGAATTCAAACATTGGATGAGGAAATTTACCAAAACTATTTCAATAATTCAATAAAACTGACAAAATCTCAAATAAACAAAATTATGTATAAAAATGCAATTAAAGTTTACGGCATTAAAATAAATAATTAATTCTAATTATTAAAAATAATAGTGATTTACCACCAACGGTACATCCATTACCACCATCACAATAATCTTTATTAGGATTATCAGGTATACACCCAATAACAATTAAAGTTATAATTGTCGCAATCGCTATAATTACTAATAAAATAATAATTATTTTAACAACTTTTTTCTTTGTCATTTTTTCTCCCTAAAGAATGTTTTTCATTTATTGCACTATTAGCATTAAACATTAAAGATATATTTAATAAAACCATGACAATCATACTATGAACAAGACAAGTAAAAAAGCCAGTTAATAATTTAGTAAACAAAATAAATAAAAAATCATAATTTAATATAAACGCCGAAATTATACTACTTATTGGATTTTTAATGACCATATAAGTGAAAAACATTGCACTAATAAGCCCATAAATATCGAAATTATTATTTAATTTACTATTTTTAAATTTATTCTTTATAAAAAAAGCCCCAATAATATAGATTATCGATAATCCAAACGATAAAACTATAAAAGCAATTTTCATTTCTAATGAAAAACTATAAACTCTTTTGCCACTTAAAATATCATCATTTAAAGCTAACATAATCGTTACAAAAGTAGAAAATATTAGTAATAAAGCACTTAATGAAATTGGAAATTTCTTATCAATTTTAATTTTATGAAATAATTTATAAAATAGATATGGAAATAAACCTGTTAATAATGCAGGTATAGTAAATATTGGATTATAAGCTCCACCTTGAGGAAATAAAATAGCTCCTAAAGTATCAGAAAGCCCTCCTACAACCATTCCCCAAATTGGACCAAGATAAAAAGAGGAAAATAATACAACACTATTAGCAAAACTTATTTTTAAAAATGGTAAGCCAAATAATCCAGGTAAAGAAAAAAATCTAGATAATATAATCGTAAGTGATGTAAATAATGCACAAAAAGAAATTTTATAAAGAATTGATTGCTTTTGATACATATTAATTTCTCTTTATGGCCTTAGCCATATTTCTTTCATCATCTCTTTGTTTTATAGTTTCTCTTTTATCATAAAGTTTTTTGCCTTTTCCTAAAGCAATTTCAACTTTACACATACCTTTTTTTAAATATATTTTTGTTGGAATTATAGTATATCCATCTTTAATAACACGATTATTAAATTTTAAAATTTCATTTTTATGTAACAATAATCTTCTACTTCTTAAAGGATCATGATTATAAACAGTGCCTTTTTCATAAGGTGCAATATTCATATTAATTATAAACATTTCATTATTTTTAATAACACAATATGCATCATTAATTGAACAACCATGATTCTTGATAGATTTAATTTCAGTACCAAATAACTCAATTCCACATTCTAAAAAATCACTTAGAAAATAATTAAAGTGTGCCTTTTTATTACTAACTAAAATTTTAATTGAATCTTTGTTTTCCATGTTTATTTATTTTATATTATTTTAATAATAAATAAAATAAATTAATTACTACTAATTACTAGTCAAATAAGACTAGCTTATTTTTTTATCTATTAGTTATATTTACACGGTGATAAACATCAACCATTCGATCTAAATTAGAAGAATTTACAAAATTAATAGGAGTTTCAAATCTTTGCTTAATTAAATCTTCACTAATTCCTTCTTTTTTTGCAGCAGCTTTCATGGCCATAAACATGAATTTTCTTTTTATTTTACTCATTCTAGATAAATCCATGCCACCTTGCAATAAATAAAATCTAATATGATAACAATCTAAACCATTTGTAAAAATTACATTCTCTCTTTTTTCATCTGTTATTGGTTCAATACCCGTTGCAAATACAAAGATATTCTTATTTTCAATTTTATCATAATATTTTAAAAATTTATTAAGACCTAAAATAACATTATTTCTTAAAGGACCGCCAAAAAATATATTGTCTGCTTCTTTAAGCTTCTTCTTATTAATCATTTTAATATCAATTATTTCTGAAGGAACTATCCTTCTTGCTAACATTTCTGCGTACTCTTTAGTAAAACCTGTATTACTTTTATATATAATTAAATTTTTCATATTAATTATTCTATCACATTAAAAACAGATAAAAAGTGTAATATATACTTGACAGTTGAACAATTGTTCAACTATTATATTAATGAAAGGAGATTTATGGAACAAATAAATATACCACTATACGATGAAAAAATAGTAAAACAAGCTAAAAAAGAAATGATAGATGATTCAGAAATCTATGACATTAGTGATTTCTTTAAAATTTTTGCAGATTCAACAAGATTAGAAATCATATGGGCATTAGATAATAGGGAACTGAGTGTTAATGATTTATGTGCGGTTGTTAACATGTCAAAATCTAGCGTTTCACATCAACTTAAAACTTTAAGAGATAACAAAATAGTTAAATATAGAAAGAAAGGTAAAAATGTCTTTTACTCTCTTGATGATGAACATGTTTCAATTATCATTGAAACTGCAAGAAGACATTTAAAGGAGGAAAAATAATATGGAATACATTTTTATTTTAAAAGGACTCGATTGTGCCAACTGTGCAAACGAACTCGAAAGAAAAATAAATAAGTCATTAAATGGTGGAAATTGTAATATCAATTTTATGACTAAAAAACTACTTTTAAACTGCGAAGAATCAAATTTAGAAAAAATATTTGAAATCTGCAGGGATTTTGAAGATGGGGTTGAACTTAAGAGAATAAAATAATATGAAAAAATATAATATTATTTCTATTGTAATTGGAATTATTACCTTAATAATCACACTTACATTACACCTTGCTTGTCATGATGTAACAATTTTAAGTCATTCAATAGATTTAGTCGTTATCTTGCCTATAGCTTTAGCAGTTTATTTATTCGTATCTTTTCCTTATTTAATTAAAGCGTATAAACGAATTATTAAAGGTGATATCTTTAACGAAGTAACTCTTACACTTATAGCTACTATAGCAGCATTTGCTATAGGTGAATATATAGAAGGTCTTGCAGTTATTGTCTTCTTTAGAATTGGTGAATATATAGAAGATATAGGCTACGATAAATCTAAAGATAGTGTTAAATCAGTATTAAGTATGCGACCTGATTCAGTTACTCTTTATAAAGATGGAATAGAAACTACTGTAGATCCATACGATGTCAATATCGGAGATTTGTTTATAGTAAAACCTGGAGAAAGAATTCCTTTAGATGGAGTTATTATAGAAGGAAATAGTAATTTAGACACTTCTTCAATGACAGGTGAATCTTTACCTAAAAAAGTTGCTCCTGGAGATAAAATTATAAGTGGTGTAATAAATTCTTCTTCTCCTCTTATTATAAAAAGTACAACTACTTTCTATAATTCAACACTTTCTAAAGTACTTGAAATGGTAGAAAACGCCACAAATACTAAAACAAAAGAAGAAAAATTTATATCTAAATTTGCTCATTTTTATACACCAATTGTAGTTGCTTTAGCTTTTTTAGTGGCAATTATTCCACCATTATTTTTAGGAATTAGTAATACAAGCGTATCGTCAACTTGGATTTATAGAGGTGCTACTTTCTTAGTTGTTAGTTGTCCATGTAGTTTAATTATTAGCGTTCCTATGGCTTTTTTTGTAGGAATAGGACAAGCTAGTAAATTTAAAGCTTTAATAAAAGGTAGTGTTTATATTGAAAAATTAAATAAATTGGATACTTTGGTTTTGGATAAAACTGGGACAGTTACAATGGGTAATTTTGAAGTTTATAAAACCATTCAAAATAATAAAAATTATAATATGTTAGAACTTGCTCTTGCAGGAGAATATTATTCAAATCATCCAATTGCTTTAGCTATTAAAAGAAAAGCATCCAATATTTCTTTATCATCTTCTTCTATTACGGATTATACCCAAGTTGATGGGATGGGAATTAAATTAAATTATAATAATCTTCCTTTATATGTTGGTAATGATAAATTAATGAATAAATTTAACTTAGATTATATTAAAGCAGATGAAATTGGTACGATAATTTATATCAATTATGATAATAAATTTATAGGTTCAATTATTATTAAAGATCTAATTAAGCCTTCATCAAAATTAGCTATTTCTGAATTTTATAAAAATAAAATTAACAATGTTTATATGCTTACTGGTGACAATATAAGTATAGCAAACGATGTTGCAAAAGAAGTCAATATAAACCACGTCTACGCTGATTTATTGCCTAATGAAAAAGGTGAAAAATTAGAAGTCATATTAAAGAATAAATCTAAAAAATCAGTTGTTGGTTTTGTAGGTGATGGAGTAAATGATGCATTAAGTTTAAAGTTAGCAGATTTAGGTATTTCAATGGGTGCATTAGGAAGTGATGCAGCTATTGAAGCTAGCGATGTTGTATTACTAAACGACGATCTAAATACCATTAATATTATCAAAAAGCTTGCTAATCGCACATTATTTGTTGCATATGAAAATATTATATTCTCTATACTTATTAAGGTTTTAGTTATGGTATTATCAGTAAGTGGAGTACTTGGAAATTTCGGTATGTGGTTTGCTATTTTTGGTGATGTTGGAGTAACATTCTTATGTGTTATAAATTCATTACGATTAATGTTATTTAAACCTAAGCAAAGCAAGAAATAAATAAACTAATTAATATATCAGTTTTGTCAATATATTCAGAACTATTAAAATTATTATAATCGTTTTCAAAGCTATTATAAGTCTCACTTAATATTAAATTTGTATTAACTACAAAATCATCTATTACAAAGTTAGTTAAATTAATATTAGTGAGATTTTTATTTTGATGATAAAAATTAATATAAGAATCTTTATTTTCTAAATTATTATTTAAAGTTATAACACTACTATTATCACTACTATTAATTTGATTGATTATAGAATATGTAGAATCTTTATTTAACTTATTATAAAAATATGTAAAATCCCCAGTTGGAATTTTATTCTTTTTCATTTCGTTTAATAAAATATTTAAATCTATATATGATTTATTCTCATCTAAGAAGCTTTGAAAATAAATTTTATTATCATAAATTCTTATATCACCTTTAATAGAAAGATTAACTAAGTTAGTTAGATTTAATTTTATTTCATTAGGATTATAAATATAGAAATTACCTTTCAAATCATCATCAACTCTCAAATTATTAGAAGTTATATTGATTTTATTCAAATATTCAATTGAAAATTCATTTATATTAATCGAACTACCTTTATCTACTTTGATCTTATTATTTCTATTCACAATCGCCTCTATTAAATTATCCATATTATTAAATTCTTTATTAGGCTTAATTACCGAAACTACAGTACCTTTTTTAATATTACTAATATTAACTCTTAAATAATAATCATCATTTATCTTTATATCTTCATTAGCTAAAGTAAAAATACTATTTAATACATAATTTTCATCTGCTCTAAGAACCAATTTATTATCATTATAATTTAATAAAAATGACTTTGTTTTATATATAACAAAATCACTATTTGCTTCTTTTATTTCTTTAATATCAGATAAGCAATTAATAAAACCATCTAAATCAAGACTCTCTGGTAATCGATAAGCAAAATTAGTAAATAAATTATAAAGATTATCTATATTAATATATATTGGTTTATTATAAATTAATCCAAAATTATCAAAATAAATATTTTTATCAAAGTATGTAAAATTTGTATCTAAAATATCTAAATTATTTATACCTTTTGCATTACTATATTTAATATGAATTCTTCCGTTAGCTTTTATATCTAAACTATCTAAAGGATTAATATTAATATTTAAATTTATATTATAAACATCTGAAATAGGTTTAGACTCAAGCTCATTATTTATCTTATATAAAGTTAAATTCGCATCTTTAATAGAATATGTATTGATATTTTTAAGTTCATTAAAGAATTTATCTTCATTACTTATTTTATTTTCATTTAAATTTCTTTGAATTACTGGATAAGCACCAAAAAACAATGAAAAACTAATACAAAATGGTATTAAAAATATAAGTAAATATTTTATAAAAGTTCTCATTTTATTTCTCATAAAGTACCTTGTAATCAATATTAGTTTCTAAATTTGGTATGTTTAAGATATTTTCGTTTTTTTGAACAATATATCTAGCTTCACCATTCATCTCGTTCCAGCCAAATTTTTTAATCCAATAATTCTCATATGTTTTATATTCAATCAAATTCAGTTCTCTATCTAAATAAAACTTTAATAAAACACTAGTAAATCGAGGTTCGACTTGTTTACCATTTTCTTGATCTGTAGTTATAGTTGATAAAATTTCTTTTCGATATTTAATTGTTGATTTACTTGCATCTAAAGCTAATGTAATTTCATATACATTATTATTCAATAAAATTGAACTATTGTATTTTTTATCATTTATCATTGTAGAATTTAATAATGCATCATTACAAATTATATAAGAAACAGGATAATTTAAGTTAACACCAAAATAATTTAAATGATCTTCTGATGTATATTTTTTATAATTTTTATTATATTTAGCGCAATAATTATCTGTTACTTCTCCATCAAAAACATACTTATTTTCATCAATAACCCCGCTAAACCCACTTAAAATATCAAAATTATAAAATCTATTAGCTAGTTTAACTGTATCGGAATACGATATTCTTTCTTTAAAAAAATGATCATTATTTTTAATAAACGATGTAGCTATATTTTGATTTATTTTAATTGTTCCGGCTGTTTTACTATTTCCTATTGAAATAATCGAAGATGAATTTTCATTCAAAAATTTATTAATAGAAATGTTCACATAATCAGTCACTGAAAAACGTTTAATTTTAGAAAAATCAATATTTTCTATACTATTACCTACTATATAATTATTAAATTCATTTACTAAAAAAGAAATATCATCTACTTTAACTTCGTTTTTATTGGCCTTAGGTAAATTAGAGGTGTTAAAACGTTCGCCTAAAATAGCTCCAACAACTCCTCCAGTACTAATTCCAATAGCAGCTATTAAACAAAATACTATTTTTTTAATAACGTTTCTTTTATACATATAATAATTATAATAATAGATAATTTATTAGTCAATTAATGTAAATTCTAGCGATGTAATCGCATATTTCTAAATATTGCCATTATAAATCTATTATTATTAAAATAATCAAATACTTAAGCTTATTAACTAAAACTATCATAACATTAATATTTCATTATCTTAAAAATATATATAAAATATTAGTAGGAATAAGCAAATGAAAAAGAAGAAATTTAGTTTATTGTTATTTTTACAAATTGCTACGCTACTTACTTCATGTGGTGATGTTTTTACTATTAAAGAAAAAGCACAATATGATAAAAATGGTAACAAAATAGAGCCTAATACTACTCAAATAATACCTAATGATAATTCAAGTAATTCTTCCTCTTCACCTGATAAAGTTGATAATATTGTTTTAATTAATACATTAAAAAATCTATTTGATACAATCTATTCACAAAATTATGAAGCTGGCGTTCAATTTAATTCTGAAATTATTTTTAACGCAGTTCCTAACGATATTACAGATTATAAAGAAAATGAAATTTTAACTATACCTTTAGATATTAATGTTAAATATAACAAAAAAGATATAAAAGATTTTACTTTAAACGACATTGCTTATTTAAATATAAATTATGATTATCCATTAGAACCAAAAGATTTTTCATCTTATATACCATTATTACTTAATGCAATACCTAACTTAAATAGGATTGATACTAACTATTTTTCAGGATTTAGTCTAGATTATATAGGAGATGAATCTTTATATTATTCAATAAAGGCTGATGATAAAATTATTGATACAAATAATAAAAAACACTACGCTGGTGATAACGATACTTTATATACATCAAATATAAAGCCTGATGACTTAAAAAATTTAATTCCAAATGTTGATATACAATCAACATCTATTGCTTATGATGCAAATAACGTTGATACTAACGATAATAATAAAGAAAATATATTTACTATTATAAACGAAGTATTAAAAATAATTAGTAAATTTTTTGTGTCTAGTTCTACTCCTGAAGGGTTAACTATTTCTTTAGGAACTGCTGGTTCTTACTTATTAAATTATAATTGGAAATCTATTTACAAAAAAATTATGAACCTAGACACAGGTGATCCTGTCTCCAATAAATTATTGCAAAGATTTTTAAAACAAGTTTTCCCTGAAGAATTAGATAATATTGTTATAAAAGTTAATGAAAATAATGGAATTACTACTAGTCTAGAATTTTCAGTTATTGCTAGATACAACTATGTCGATAATAATAAAAGTAAAACAAATACATATACATTTATTAAAAGTGAATTTATAACCACTGGTAAAAATTTAGAATCTAATTTTTTTGAAACAAGGAAAGAAATTGTTTCTAAAAACTATAATTCTACTAGTTCAGTTATAAGTTTTGTTAATGACTTCGATACTTTAAATAAAAAATTAAACGAACAAGGTGAATCTTTTAAAACTTTAGATGCTACTAAAAAGAAATTAATTGATCTATACAATACATTTGATTTATTTTCTAAATATCAAAAGGCTAGTGTAACCGGAAAAAATAATAATTATGCATTAAATTTCGATAAATATTATAAAACTTTTATAGAAAATTTATCATCATCGATCCCTATGAATCAAAAAATTAATCCTGGCGACATAATTACCATAAATGCTATTGCTACCAATCCTTATAATCTTGATTATAATTGGAAATATGATTCATCTTTAATTGAAGTTTTAAATAAATCTCAACATTCCAATCAAATAACATTTAAATTAAAAGAATTGGGTGCCTCACCAAGTGTTAACGAACTAAAAATAACTTGTTCCTTAGGTGGAATTAATGAAATTCCTGCTTCAGAAAAAGTAGTAACATTTAAAATATAAGATTATTTAATTCCAATTCCAGAAAACAACTTTTCTAAAGAAATATTTAATCCTTTAGATATTTTGTCAATTACTTCTAAAGTAGGATTTCTTCTACCTCTTTCAATATCACCGAGATAATTTTTATTTAAATTACATCTAAAAGCTAGTTCTTCAATCGTGATTTTTTGAAGTTTCCTTAAATAATGTATCCTTCTTCCGAATTCATAGTTAATATTAATATCACTTATCTTCATAATTTAATCTCTCGGCTAATTCATTTATTTTTCTAAATAAATGATTAATATTACTTTTACTCACTTTTTGTTCCAACACTTTCGAAAGTTCATTAGATAATTCTAAATAAGAATATTCAGGAAATTCTTTTCTTAAATAACATAAATTTCTTACTTTTTCATTTGTTATATTTTTAATTCCTAAATGGACATCGATAAAATCTATCATTTTTATTTGTTTTTGTGCATTTGTGATACTTTTATTATAGTTATAGCCATCGCAATTAATAAGTCTATTAGTAACATTAGATAAATCACGATCCATTCTAGTGTTTTCAAACTTAAAGCAAGCATCATTTGCATCAATAAAATTTAAAAAATCACTGATTAAATCGGATTTTTTAATATAAATAACGAAATTATTTCTTCTTTTAATAAGTTTAAAATTAAAATCCTTTGTTTTAATTTTTTGTATCATTTTAAGAACGGCTTTAGCATAATCTTCATTTTTTAAAGAAATTTCTAAATGATAATTAGTACTACTAGGATCATTACAACTTCCATTCGATAAAAATAAACCAGTCAAATAAGCTCTAATTTTATCTTCCTTACCTGTTAAAGAATAAGCTATTTTGTTTTCTAAAAAATTAATTTTGCATATATCTAAAATACTAGAAGCATCTTTAATTTCTATAGCATATCTTGTGCTTTTATTAAATTTCATTGTTTTGCGAAAATAAAAATGAATATCTATGTCTTCTTTTGTTTCTTTAATTTGTTTATAAATAAATTTAATAACTTGAGCATTATCAGCTTCTAACGTTAAGTTTTCGCATCTATAAGAAAAAGAAATAATACCATTTGCTCTAATAAATGCTGAAAGTAATGATATTCTTAAATCACTTGTAACATCAATCCAACTTAAAGTTAATTCTTCTTTAATTTCTCTAGTAAAACTACTTACTTTCATCGTTATCTTTAAAATTAATCAAGTATTTTACAATCGCAGTTGCAGCAATTGCACCATCGCTAGCAGCAGTAACGACTTGTTTCAATTTTTTCTTACGAATATCTCCAACAGCATAAATTCCATCAACATTTGTTTTACATTCATCATCAGTAACGATAAAATTCTTTTCAATTTTTAAATTTAATTCACTATATAAATAATTCATTGGGGTTTCTTTACCTAAAGGAAAAACCATAGCAACATCAAATGTTTTTTCTTTGTTACTTTGTTTAATAGTTACGCTTTCTAAATTTTCGTTACCATTATATGAGCAAATCTTATAATTAGGAATTTCAATAACATTTTTATATTTAATTAGTTTTTCATAATTATCAGTTTTTTCTATTTTCTTATCATGAACAAAATATAATTTACCAACAATACCAGCTAAAAATAAACCTTCTATATAAGCTCTATCTTCATCACCGTATAATAAAACTGTTTTATTTTTTGCAAAATAACCATCACAAGTTGCACAATAACTAATACCTTTACCAATAAATTTATCTTCATTAGGAAGGCCTAATTTATGAACACTCATACCAGTTGCAATAACAACACATTTAACTAAATACGTGTCTTTTTTAGAAAAAAGCTTGTAGAAGTGGTCTTTTTTTTCAATTTTTAAAATTTCAGTATTATTAATACTAACGTTTAAAGATTTCAATTGATTAATAAAGTCCATTGCTAAATCAAATCCAGATACATCTTTAACACCTGGATAATTTTCAATTTTATTGATGATATTTAATTTTCCGCCAATGGCACTTTTTTCAAAAATTTCAAAAGTATATCTAGTACGTGCTAAATAAATAGCAGCACTCATTCCACCAACACCAGCACCAATAATCGCAACATCCTTTTTAATCAACATACTCTTTTATTCCCCTATATAAATCAAAATAACTTTCAAATATATTTACAGGATAAATATCATTTGGAAATTCTCTTTTTGCAACTTTTAAAAGCATACATTTTATTTCACCATTTAAACTAGCAAAATAATCATAAATTGTGTCGCCAATTAAAATTGCTTCGTTATTATGTATTTTATAATATTCTAATATTTTATCAATACCTTCTCTATGTGGCTTAGTGTTTTTAATATCGTCACTTGTAACTATATAAGAGAAAAATTTTCTAAGACCAAGACGATCTAAGCAATAAAAAGTTCTATCTCTATTTTTATTAGTGAAAATAGCTAATGTATACCCATCATCATATAATTTTTGAAGTACTTCTGTTTCATCTTTGAATAAACATGCATATTTATCATAATATGGACCTGTAACACTATAATAAAAAGATCTAACCTCATCGTAATTAAATTTAGAAAAATATTTATTTATAGTATCTTTTAAACTTGGTCCACTAAAAGCCCTTATAGTATCATCACTAACATAGTGAGGATCTCCATAAAAATGCTCAAAAACTTCGTACCATGTATGTCTTAATACATCATCAGTATTAACAATTGTACCATCCATATCGAAAATTAATACTTTTAACATCTTAAACTCCTATTCTAAATCTTCAGGCTTTAATATTATATTTTTTACATTACGTCTTGTAACAAAGATATCCCACAAAATAGCAAGAATTATAACAACTACCCCGCCAATTATTAAACCATAAGAACTATAAATACTACTTTGATAAAAATCACTACTTGTTCTAAGAGGTTCTAATACTAATCTTGTTATACCATACCAAATTAAATAACCGCCAACACAAGCTCCGTTTGGATGATATTTTTCAGCTTTTATTGCATTAGGCTTAATTTTATTAATTAATTTAATAAATAATTTACTAAAGTTTCCTCTACCAAATCCAAAATAGATAACATAATATCCAATTAAATTCGTACATGACTCAATAAAAAATAATGGTAAATACATTTTATTCGGATCTACAAAACTACTACCCCATAAGGCATGATCAGCAAATTGCATTTGTCTTCTAATAAATGTAGGTAACCAAGCAAAATAATTTATATTGACTAATTCACCATTAACTTCGTTATTAAAGAAATTCCCCCATCTACCAACTGCTTGAGCAATTAAAATCGTTGGAATAATAAAATCTACTAAAAATAATAAATTAATTTTTGTGTAATCTTTATGTTTTAAAGCATATTTATAAACTAACACTACACTAACACCTGCAATTATTCCTAATATAGCACCACCCATAACAGCTAAGCCTCCATTCCAAATTTCAAATATAGTTTGAGGCTTTTGAATAAACTGACTTCCAGCACCATTATCTAACATGTCTATACAAACATACCATAATCTAGCTCCGATAATGCCGCTTGGAAAAGCAATTAAAAAACAAGTGTAAAGCAAACCGTGTTTACCATAATATTTATATGCATAATGATCACAAATAAATAGAACTAAAATAGCTCCACTTAAAATACAAAGTGCATATAAAGCTATATTTAAACCTTTAGCAGCAAAGACATCACTTTTTGTTCTAGTTAAAATAATTCCACCTTCGCCAATATGAATAATATTTGCTAATGGGTATATCCAATATTGAGCATTACCTTCGGTAAATAAAACAAATGAAATGACAGCAACTACAATAGAAATACTATATATCCATAATAATTTCTTTCTCTTTTTTGGATCAGTATTTTTAAAATACCAATATAAGAAAAAACTATATACAAAAGAATGCAATGCAACTATAAACAAAGTTCCAAAGAAAAATGAGAGAAATACTAATCCTGGATTTAAGGTTATGCCCTGCTCTTTAATATTATTAATTGTTGCCTTATCAATAAAGAAAGCCCAATCTAATAAAATAAAACTAAGGGCAAATAATCCCATTCCTAGAAGAGCAAAAACCTTCGTTTTTTTCAAAATACCTTGCAGATCTCCATTAATTATTTCGTTATATGTTTTATGAATGAATAAATAAGAAAAAACTAACGAGATAGGAATTAATATTAATCCAATGTAATAAATATAAACGTGCATCTATTCTTCTCCTTTTTTATTTTCTAATAAAACTTTCTTTAAATATTTACCAGTATAACTATTTGGATTATTAGCTACTTCTTCAGGAGTACCAGTAGCAATTACATTACCACCTTTATCTCCACCTTCAGGTCCTATATCTATTATATAGTCGGCAACTTTAATTACATCTAAATTATGTTCAATAATTAATAAGGTATCACCATTATCTACTATAGATTTTAATACTTTTAATAATCTATTAACATCATCAACATGTAATCCAGTTGTAGGTTCGTCTAAAATATATAAAGTTTTTCCAGTTGGCCTTTTTTGCAAATAATAAGCTAATTTAACTCTTTGAGCTTCTCCACCGGATAAAGTTGTAGCAGGTTGGCCAAGTTTCATATAGCCTAAGCCTACATCAACTAAAGTCTTAAGTTTTCTAGCAAGCGATATATGATTTTTAAAGAAATTATATGCATCTTCTATTGTCATTTCTAATACATCATATATATTTTTTCCTTTATAAGTACATAATAAGGTTTGGCTATTATATCTTTTACCATCACATTCATCACATTTAACATAGACATCAGGTAAAAAATTCATTGGAATTCTAGTAACACCTGCACCTTGACAATGTTCACAACGTCCACCAGGCATATTAAAACTGAATCTTCCTTTATCAAAACCTCTTGCTTTTGCCTCTATAGTATTTGCAAAAATATCCCTAATGTCATCAAATGCTTTAACATATGTTGCTGGATTGCTTCTTGGAGTTCTCCCTATAGGTTCTTGAGAAATATTTATTACTTTATCAATATTTTCTAATCCTAATAAACTACTATAAGGTCCTGGAATAACTTCGGCTTGTTCTAATTCTTTTAAAATTGCTAAATAAAGTGTTTCATTTACTAAACTTGATTTTCCACTGCCACTTACTCCAGTTACACAAATAAATGATCCAAGTGGAAATTTAACATCAATATTTTTTAAATTATTAACGGTGCAACCTTTAATTGTAAGAAATTTACCATTACCTTTATTTCTTTTTACTGGAATAGGAATAAATTTTCTACCACTTAAATAGTCACCTGTAATACTATTTTTACAATCTTCAACATCTTTTATACTACCAGTAGCAATAATTTCTCCACCATGAATTCCAGCACCAGGTCCGACATCAACGATAAAATCAGCACTTCTAATCATTTCTTCATCATGTTCAACTACAATCAGTGTATTTCCTAAATCTCTCATTTCTTTTAAAGAATTAATTAATTTTTCACTATCTCTTTGATGTAATCCAATCGAAGGCTCATCTAAAACATATAAAACACCAGATAATTTAGACCCTATTTGTGTTGCAAGTCTAATTCTTTGACTTTCTCCACCAGATAAAGTCATAGACATTCTTGATAAAGTTAAATATTCTAATCCGACATTAATTAAAAAGCCAACTCTATTTTTAAGTTCATTAACAACAAGTTCAGCAATAGTTTTTTGTGAAGGAGTTAAATGTTTATCTAATTCACATATCCATTTATATAAATTATCTAAAGATAAACAAGATACTTCATAAATATTCAAGCCAGCAACTTTTACACTTAAAGGTTCTTTTGATAATCGAGCGCCATTACATGTTGTACAAACATTATCACGTAAGAATTTTCCATAATATTCACGATTAAATTCACTTGTGGTTTCTTTATAAAGTCTTTCAATTTTATTTTTAAGTCCCTCTATAAAGCCAGTTTTCTTCATTATGTTGCCTGAAACAGTAGTAATCGAATAAGAAATTGGTTCATCACTACCGTACATGATGTATTTTATATCTTGTTTCGATAATTTTTTAAATGGAACATCTTTAGGAATTTTATAATATTTCAATAATTGATCAAAATTTTGCCAATCAATATTTGAACTATTAACGGTGTTTTTATAAAAAATAATTGCACCATCATTAATACTGAGTTCCTTATTTGGAACAAGTAAATCAATATCTACTTCTTGTTTAATTCCTAATCCATTACATGATGGACAGCACCCAAGTGGCGAATTAAAAGAAAATAATCTAGGTTCTAATTTAGGCACAGTAAAACCACATTCTGGACATGCATTATGTTCACTAAATAATTTTTCTTCATTTCCGTTTAGCAATAATACAAAACCATTAGCCCAATTACTAGCAATTTCGCAAGCTTCAAAAACTCTAGGTCTAACATCATCTTTTATTACGATACGATCAACAATAATATCGATATTATGTCTTTTATTCTTCTCTAAATCTTTAACTTCTTCTATAAAGCATACTTCACCATCAACTCTTACACGACTAAATCCGTTTTCTCTTATTTTCGTTAAAGTATCTTTATGAGTTCCTTTTTCATTTCTAACAATAGGAGATAATATTTGTATTTTGCTTCCTATTGGTAAGCTCATAATAATATCTGTTATTTTTTGTAAAGAAAAAGCGACAATTGGAATATTGTGAGTTGGACAATATGGGACACCAATTCTAGCAAATAATAATCTTAAATAATCATATATTTCAGTGACTGTACCAACAGTAGATCTTGGATTATGACTTGTTGATTTTTGGTCAATAGATATTGCAGGAGATAGTCCTTCAATACTTTCAACATCAGGTTTTTCAAAACTTCCTAAAAATTGTCGAGCATAGCTTGATAATGATTCAACATATCTTCTTTGTCCTTCAGCAAAAATTGTATCAAAAGCTAAAGTAGATTTACCACTACCACTAACCCCCGTAAATACGACCAACTTCTCTTTCGGAATCTCTACTGATATATTTTTTAAATTGTTCTCTTTAGCACCAATTACTTTAATAACGTTCTTATTCATACTTGTTTATTATACTAGAAATTTTTGAAAATAAAACGTAATCGCTTATGAAATATTTATTATTTAAATTATTATAAATAATTTACTTCTTTAAATTTAAGGTGTTAGATATAAACATGAAAATAATAAATTTAATTATAATAAGAGAAATCTTCTCTGCTAAATTAAATCTTTTTTTATTTTCAATGATTATTTACGTGATGCTAATTTTAAAAAAAATATTGGGTTTTAGCAGAGTTTTAGATTTTTTTAGTACAATATCCCGCTTTTTTAATTGCAGAAATCATTATAGAAGGATCAGCATTTTTAGAAACTATAATGGCTTTTTTATCATTTAATAAAACACTAACTTTTTCAACACCCTTAATGGATTTTAGAGCATCTTCAACTCTTTTAGCACAATGTTCACACATCATACCATTAACTTCTAAAGTTATTGAGGTCCTTATATTATTATCGTTTTTATTACTATTTAATGGTTTAAAGAAATTAATTGTTAAAGCATTAAGAACAACGAATATTGAACTAAAGGCCATGCAGGCTGAACCAATCATTGGTGTTAATTTAAAATTATTTCCAAAAAAAGGAACAAACAAGCCTGTAGCTAATAGAATACCGATACAATTATAGAAGAAAGCCCAAAATAAATTACCTATTATAGTTCGATATACTCTCTTTGATAATTTAATAGCATTAATTACATCCATTAAATCATTTTTAATTAAAACAATATCACTAGAATCTATCGCTATATCAGTTCCACCACCAATAGCAATTCCAATATCACTAGCTGTTAAAGCTAAAGCATCATTAACACCATCTCCAACCATAGCAACAAGATGTTTTTTATCTTTTGGAAGATGAGAAATGATTTCTTCCTTTTCTATTGGTTTTACTTCTGATATTACATGTTCAATTCCAACTTCTTTTCCAATTATTTGAGCAGTATTTTTATTATCGCCAGTAAGCATTATTACTTTGATTCCCATTTTCTTTAATGTTTTAATAGCTGAAATTGAGTTTTCTTTAATAACATCTTTTAAGGCAATTAATCCTACATATTTGTTATTTTTGGTAATAAATAATACAGTTTTACCCTCATTAGATAGATTATGAAATATATTTTCTATATCTTTATTTAATTTAACTATCTTAGAATTTCCAATTTTATATATATCATTATTTATCTTCCCAGAAACACCTTCCCCTTCAATAGAAATATAATCATTAATTTCATAAAGTTTATTTCTATTTTCTTTTTTACAATAAGAAACAATTGCTTCAGCTAATGGATGCTCACTTTTATTTTCTAAAGAATAGATAATATCTAACAAATCATCTTCATTTAAATTATTAATAAAGTTAGTAACTTGTGGCTTACCTTCTGTAATTGTACCTGTTTTATCCAAAACAATTGTTTTGATATTGTGAGCGTTTTCTAATATTTCGGCATTTTTAATAAGAAGACCACACTCTGCGCCTTTACCTGTGCCAACCATTATAGCAACCGGGGTAGCAAGTCCTAAAGCACATGGACAAGCAATTACTAAAACACTAATTGAATAATTAAATGATTCGCTAAAATTATATCCTGCTATTAAATAAGATATTAAAACAATTAAGGAAATTCCTATTATTGTTGGTACAAAAAATAATGAGATTTTATCAACAAGTTTTGAAATAGGCGCTTTAGAATTAGCTGCTTCTTCTACTAATTGAATAATTACATTTATTGAACTATCTTTCCCAACTTTTTCAGCTTTTACTAAAGCGTAACCATTAGTGATTATTGAGGAACAATATACTTTATCATCCTTTATTTTATATACAGGCATTGATTCGCCAGTAATATTTGCTTCATCAAATGATCCACTTCCATCAATAATAATTCCATCAACCGGAACTTTTTCACCTTTTTTGCAAACAATTGTGTCACCAATTTTAACTTGGTCAATAGGAATTATTTTTTCTTTCCCATCTAATAAAATTGTTGCTTCTTTTGGTACTAGTGAAACCATCTTTTTAATATTATTAGTAGTTCTTTTTTTAGAGATGGATTCTAAATATTTACCTAAACTAACAAGTGTTAAAATAGTGCCGGCACTTTCAAAATATAAATTATGCACATATTTCATCACAATTTCGTTATTTTGATATCCTAATCCGTATCCAATCATGTAAATTGCAAATATGCCATAAATTAAACTCGCACTGCTTCCTAAAGCGATTAAAGTATCCATATTAGGAGACAATTTAAATAATCTTTTAAATCCACTTATGAAATAGTTATTATAAATAAAAA
>CAKPNG010000027.1 GCA_934168325.1 uncultured Bacilli bacterium | reverse complement strand
AGTTTTGTCATTCTAGTGAGAAGAAAGTGTCTATATTAATCGAAATAAGTGTCTACTTTTAGGTTACCACTCCATTTTAATTAAAAAGAGTTTTATAAAAGTCCCACTAAAAATGTGCAGAAACTATAAAAAGTCCCACTAAAAATGTGCAAAAAGTTAAAAAAGTCCCGCTAAAAATGTGAAATTACTTGCTTTTATTTCTATTTTTAATAAAATAAAATTGTAGTGAGGCTATTATGAAAAAGAATTATTTAAAAAGAAAAATAGATGATTTCCTTTTAAATTGGAAAAAGGATAAAGAAAGAAAGCCTTTAATAGTTAAAGGTTGTCGTCAAGTAGGTAAAACTGAATCTATTAGACATTTTGCTGAAATTGCAGGGTATGAAAGTTTTATAGAAATAAACTTTGTCGAAGAAGAAAAATATAAGCAAATTATAGTAGATGGATATAATGCTTCTTCAATAATTAAAAATATTTCTTTATTAAATCCAATCAAAAGATTTATTGATGGTAAAACATTAATATTTTTTGATGAAGTAACTATTTTTCCTGAGATTGTAACCTCGTTAAAATTTTTTAAAGAAGATGGTCGTTTTGATGTCATTTGTAGTGGCTCAATGCTTGGCACAAATTATCAAAAAATAGAAAGTAATAGTGTAGGCTATAAAGTTGATTATGAAATGTTTTCTTTGGATTTTGAAGAGTTTTTATGGGCAAAAGGGTATGATGAGATAACTATTAATGATATGCTATCTCATATGAATAATTTATTACCATTTAGTAATTTAGAAATGTCAATTTATAATAAATTATTTCTTGAATATATAACTCTTGGTGGGATGCCTGAAGTAATAAGAAATTATATTGAAAAAGGAACGTTTGAAGGTTCTTTAGGTATTCAAAAACAATTAATTGCTGATTATAAAGAAGATATTAGAAAATATGCAGAAGGTATAGATCAAACTAGAATACTAAATGTTTTTAATAGTGTTCCATCTCAACTTGCTAAAGAAAATAAAAAGTTTCAGGTCTCGAAAATTGAAAAATCAGCGAGATTCCGTGATTATAGAGGATGTGTTGAACGGCTTATTGAGTCTGGTGTTATTAATATATGCTATTGTTTAAATAATCTAGAATTACCATTATCAGGAAATATTGATATTGATAAATTTAAGTTATATTTTAGTGATACTGGTTTATTAATATCTTTACTAGATGAAGAATCACAAGATGATTTACGTGCTAATAAAAATCTTGGCGTTTATAAAGGTGCCCTTTATGAAAATATAGTAAGTGAAGCTTTAATAAAAGAAGGATATAAACTTTATTATTACAAAAAAGATGATGGAACCTTAGAATTAGACTTTTTTATAAGATCTGCTAATAATCTAATTCCTATTGAAGTTAAAGCAAAAGATGGTAATTCTAAATCATTAAAAACTATAATTACTTCAAAAAAATATAATGATGTTGATTTTGGCTTTAAATTATCATTAAAAAATATTGGTTATAAAGATAATATATATACTTTCCCTTATTTTTGTACATTCTTATTAAAAAGATTTATGAAAACATTTAATCCTATTAAAGATTAATATTTGATTTTAAATTCTTTAAATATAGCCTTTTTAAATGCTAAAGATTTCGATATTTACATCGATATATAAGTAGTATTTTTCATACTTAATAATATATATTTGCAAAATAATTGCAAAAACATTGTTTTAAATATAGAATTCTATATATATTTGTAATAAAATAATAATGTATTTAAAGGAGGTTTTAATTTATGTTAGTAAATTTTAAATTTAAAAATTTTAAATCATTCTATAGAGAAAATGAATTAAGTTTACAAGCAACTAAAGATAATGAATTAAAAGAAATAAATACTTTTAATGTAGACGAAAATTTATTTAATAAAGTAGAAGAACATGAACTATTAAAATCTGCAATTATTTTTGGTGGAAATGCATCTGGAAAGTCTAACATTATAAAAGGATTAACATATATGTATAATGTTATAAGATTATCTCCTGCTCAACAGTTTTCTAATATTGTAAAACTAAATGAATACTATGCATTTTATGAAAATGCATGTAATGAGCCATCTTTATATGAAGTTGAAATAATTAAAAATGGAAATCTATATAGATATGGTTTTTCTATATTACATGAAAAGATTGAAAAAGAATGGTTATATAAAAGAAGTGAAAGAAATTCTTTAGTTTTTGAAAGAACCGGAAATAAAATTAAAATAACAGATAATGAAAAAGCTTTATCATTAATAAATATTCCTGAAACAACTTTATTTCTTTCTATAGGCGTTAATTTTAATTTATCAATTTCTAATTATTTAAAAGATGTTTTAGATTGGTTTAATGATTTAATAATTGTTTTTGAAAATAATGTGAATTCTTTAGATATTTATTCGGTTGAAAATAAAAAATATAAGGATTTAGCTATAGAAATATTATCTAAAGCAGACATTGGTATTAAAAATATGAATGTTATTAAAGATAAGGTTGCTGACTTAAGTGACTTAAATGCAGTACTAGCTTTTAATATGCAAATTCAAGCAGATCCATCTAAATATACACAATTAAAGCAAGAAAATAATAATATGTATAGCATTGATCTAGATACTCAATTTGATGTATACAATAATAAAAATAAAAAAGTCGGAACTAAAGATATTATGTTATTTAAAGATAGAGGCTTTCACTCAGAAGGAACTATTAGACTTTTATGTTATTTAGGTTATATTTTAGCTGCATTAGATAAAGGCAAAGTTATATTAATTGATGAAATAGATTCAAAATTACATTTTTTAGTAGCAGATTATTTGATTAAAATGTTTAATTCAATTGATAAAAATCCTCATAATGCTCAACTTATATGCACTGCCCATGATGTAATGTTAATGGATGAAGATTTAAGAAGAGATCAAATTTATTTTACAAGTAAAGATATGTATGGCGTAAGTACCCTTGTTTCGCTTGCTGATTATAAAGGTGTTAGAAAAAATGATTTATTTAGTAAAAAATATCTAGCAGGTTTTTATTCTAAACTTCCTAATTTATCAAGGTAGGTTAAGATGAGTAGAAGGCAAAAATGTTTAGAAGTTAGAAATAAATTTTATATTTTAACGAATGGTAAAGAAAAAGAAATGAAGACAGATTTAATTTAATAATTTGTGTATCACTTTTTAATATTTTTTGATTTTTTATATTTTATATGATTAAATGCTTATAAAGATTTGAAGATGCTCTTGTTACTAAAAAGGATTAGAAAATGAAAAAAACACATGAATTGGTTTTACTTTTAGCATCAATTATAGTTGTAGGATGTTCGAGCAATAATATCGAGTCTAGATTTGTAGAGTCTGGTTTCTCAATTAATAGCGAATTAAATACTTGGCTTTCAACAGCAGTAAAAGCAGAAAGAAAACAAGAAGAAAAAGCGTATTTAACAGTTTATGCTGGCTATTTAACTGGCTTTATTGATAAGCGGAATTCTTTTGCAACCAATCCTGGTTATGGTAGATTTGCTCTTCAAAGATGCATTAGAGATAAGATGAATAATGATATTTCTTATACTTATTTTGAATTGCCTGACTTTTATGATGAAACCAAATATTTAATTACATACAAAGAAGATAATGATGGAACATGTTCTAGAATTTTTACTTTTTAATTTGAAGATTCAATTCTTCTAAACCAAATTTCAATATCTGAAGGATATATTTGCTATATCATTCATTTATTAGATGACAATAATCAAATTATAGAAAAAGGGAAAGATTTATTTGGAGGTATATCTATTGGTGGTTTATTTTTCAGTAAAGTAGAAAAACAAATATTTTTTAAATAAGTGCAATTATATGTTCTATATGTATTGCATGTGGCTTAGGAACAGGAAATCTGGAGAAGAAGAAACTCTTTGGAATTAATTAGGTAATCCTAATAAAGATTTGATTGAAAGGACTGGACAAGTGCTTGTTATAGGCTTGATGTTATTCTGTACTGGTACAATGATTCCATATTAAATCGTTGTAGTATATATTCTAAAAGAATTACAAAAAGCAAATATAATTAATAAAGTAATAATCTTTAACTCTTATTTCTTTCTTTTATATTTATATTTTAGCTAATGAATCCTCATCTAATAAGAAATCAAATAAATTTAACATTTTATATCCATTATCTAAATGAATTAATGGATTATTGTCCATTGTAATTATTATTTTTTTATATCCATCATCTAATCCCTTAAATGATTTTAATTCTCTAAATCTAGTTGATTCATTTTCAATAGTTAAAGATACTTGAATATAATATAAATCATCATAAGTTCTAATAACAAAATCTATCTCTGAATTTTTATTTTTACCAATATCAACTTGATAGTTTCTTCTTAGTAATTCTAAATAAACTATGTTTTCAATAATATGAGTCATTTCAAGTTGTCGATAACCTAATCTTTCATTTCTTAAACCTAAATCACATATATAATATTTATTTAATGTTTTTAGATATTCTTTACCTTTAATATCATATCTTATAGCTTTATAAAATATAAAAGCATCGCAAAGATAATTTAAATAATTACTTATTGCATCATTATCTACTGTTTTAAATCCATTACTTATTAATGTATTAGCTATTTTATTAGGCGAAACATAACTTCCAATAGAAGAACACAATAAATCAAATAATGCATTAAATACATTAGTATTTCTAATCTTGTATTTATCAATTATATCTTTAGTAATTAAAGTATCATTTAACATTTTTAGATATTCTTTCTTTTCATATTCCTTATCTAATGAACTTAGATAAGGAAGACCACCATATTTAATATAATCATTAAATGATTTAGTTTTATCACTAGTACCATTATAAAATTCTTTAAAAGATAAAGGATAAACTTTAATTTCAATACCTCTACCTCTTAGTTTAGTATTAATTTCACTAGATAATAATTTAGAATTAGAACCAGTAATATATAAATCACAATCAAAATCTATTTTAATTCCATTAACTAAATCTTCAAAATTATCAATTAATTGAATTTCATCAATAAATATATAATATCTATTACCTTTTATGATTTTACTTTCTAAATATTCAAATAAAGTAGTAGCATTTCTATATTTTTCATATTTAATAGATTCTAAATTAATTTTAATAATATATTCATCTTTAATACCTATAGATATTAAATAATCATAATATATATTAAAAAGAAGATAAGATTTGCCACATCTACGAATTCCAGTAATAATTTTAACAATATCTTTATCTTTATAATCAATTAATTTATTTAAATAGTAGTCTCGTTTTATCATCATAACTTAATTCTAACCGAAAACTTTTTATTTTCAAACTTTTTTCGGTTAGATAATAAAAGGTGACTGTTTGTCACCTTTTATCTATAAATATTTGTTATTAATTTAGATTAATTATTAATGAATATATTGAAGAAATGAGTAGCTGGATTAGGATCTGCAACTAATTTAGTAGCACCAACAACTAATGAAACATTAATTTGCTTATCAGTCTTATTTTCTAGATAAAATAAATAATTATAAGTTTCATCCATTGTTAATAAAGCTTTATCATTAACGTTATATACTTTAAATGGTTTATTAGTTCCACTACTAACATAGCCACTACTACCTTTAGTTTTGATATAGAAGCGATATTTAGTGTTAGCTTCTAAAGGAATACTTACTTCCATGAATCTAATTACACCTACTTCGCAACTAAATGGTCTAGAATCATCAGAAGGATTATCAACATATCTTACTAATTCATAACTAACTTTTCTTAAATTTTTCATTTCTAATTTACCTACAAAATTTTCTTTTGTAACAACAGTATTTTTAAATTGAACTGAAAAATTAGTTTCACCTTTAGTTATTGCATCTACATCCATATTTCTATAAAGTCTAGTAATTAATAAAGGTGCATCAAGAGTATCACAATATAAGTAATCACCAACTCTTATAGTTCCACTTATTAATTTTAATCTATAAATTGTAAGAACTTCTTTAAACATATAAGCTGTATCAATAGCACCATTATGAATTAATAAATTAACTTCGCTATTATCATAATTTAATAATTTGATACTAGAAATATTATTAGATATTACAAAATTATTCTTTTCATTATTATCTATGAATAAATCTTCTTTAGGAATTGTATATCTTCCCATTGCTTTATATTTAGGATCATTAGCATATAAATTAATTATTGTAGAATCTTTTAATCCTTCAAATAAATGTATTTCATCTAAATGTAAAGCAGTAACAGTAGAATTATTATTTATTTCTTCATTATATTCAATTTCATAATAATTATTAATTTCTATTTCATAAGGAAGAATTCTATAAGTAGAAGTAGCAATTACTCCTTTTCCATGTGTTAAACTACCATGACAATAAATTCTTATATTATATGTTCCAGCATCAATTGGAGCAGTAGTAGAATAAGATGCTTCAGGATCATCTATAGATTTATATTGAATTTCTGAATAAGATTTAATTACTTCATCAATTTCATATTCGTTATCTTCAATACCTTTATTATATCCATTATATGTTTTATCACTAATTTCTTTAAATGAACCTAAATTAGTAATAGTTCTAGTAAAACCACAATCATTGCATGTTGGATCAGATTCATCATCATAAGTATGAGCAATAGGTCCAATAACTATTTCTTCATGAATTGAAGAAGGACATGTTGAATATTTTTTATGACCATTTTCACCAATAGAAGTATAATACCAACTATGTGGAGTTACATTTCTAGTTAATTGAGGATCATGATTGCATGTTGTTTCTTCCCAATGATTTTCTTCATCATGCTTATAAACCCAAGTATGAGTAGCACTATCTTCGATAGTTCTAGTTTCTTCTTTATTACATACACTACAATTTCTCTTTTCTACTTTATTAGTATCGATTCCAGCTTCAGTCTTAGTAGTCCAATCAGTGTAGGTATGTTCACCTAAATCCTTTTTATCATCACAATTAGTATCACTACATTTATGATAATGTTCTGTTTCAGTAATGGTCCAATTATCTTCATAAGTATGTTGATGCTTTTTCTTACAACTTGAAGTTACTAATGTTATAGGAATAGCTAACATAAAAATAGAAAATAAACCAAAAATACTATTTCTTTTTTTCATTTTTGTTTCTCCTTTGTGGGTTAATATTAACATATTTATAAATATCAATTAGTACCCATATGGGTACTTATCTTAAATTTTTTATTATACATAATAAAAAATTAGTTATATATAAAAAATCTAAGGGATGACCCTTAGATTTTTCTTGAAGGAATATATAATTATCTAGGTGTTATTACTTTTACAATCTAGGTGGTGTTATTACTTGTACTGATCTTCTAGTAACTGTTGCAATACAATCACCAGTAGTAGAAGCTAGTTTAGCTTTAACTCTCATAACTACCGTAAATGTACTTGTTGAATTATATGATTTTCCATCAATTAATGTTAATTCACCACCAGAAGTTGCATATACATTAAACTCAAAATTAGTAGTATCACTTATTTCAAAATCATAGTAATAAGTATAATTTGAGATAGAAGATTTAACCATTGTTACCAAATAATATTTATATTCATTAGCATAATATGTGTTATTAGTAGAAGTGAATTTTACATCTGTAAATGTAGCTTTAGTTTGTCTATTTAAATTACATGCTTCGCATACACCAGTTTTTAAATATAAATCATTATGTTCATGTAAAGAAGTAATTTCACCTGTTCCAATAGTTATACCACCTTCATAAATATTGAATTTAGCATTATTAATAAGAGGCTTTGGCATATTTAATGTAATAGTAACATTTTCCTCAGTTGTACCTGGCATCATCATTTCAACACCTTCAGGGAGAGTAAATTTACCGGCAAATTGTCTAAAAGTATCAGTGAAAGATAATGTTGGGTTATATCCACTAGCTATTGGAGTATTTCTACCACCATCAGCTTTTGTTAATAAAGTAATTTTAGCTTTAAATACATCATAATTTTTAACGGTATTTAATGCAGAAATAACATAACCTTTAGATAATTCAGCTCTAGTAACTCCACTAACTTTTAAACCAACTTCATCACCAATTGTAGCAGAATTTAAGCTAACTCTATTTTTTTCAATAGCTACAACAGTAATTTCTTTATGAATATCATTAACAAAGAGTTTGTCATTAACTTTAATACTTCCTTTAGCAATCTTTGTAGTAATAACTGGATTAACTTGACCTGGTAATGTGAATACATCTTGAATACCACAATAGAGAGGAGAATTATCTAAAACGACTAATTCAAAACTATCTTTTCCTTCGATTGCTACTTGATAATTAGCATTATAATTAATAGAACTAGTAAAGCGAATAAAGATTTCACTTGTAGGAATACTAGCTCTACCAATAACGTTATATTTAGCATAAACACAGAAAGTTACATTATTTGTACCAATTGTACCAGTTGTAAGTTCTAAAACATTATTAGCAGGATTTTCAACATAATTAATAGTATAAGGACCATCATTTATATAAATAGTTTTCTTATTAATTGTATATTCACCAAAAGTTCTAGCTTCTAACCATTCATCAGTTGCGTTTAATTTAGCAACATATTCATATGTTCCAGCATTAGTAGGGACTGTATTAGTAAATAAATTATCACCTTTTTTTCTATATTCAACGGTTAATCCACCAACATTATTAGTCATAGTAAGATAAGGATCAACTGGTTGAGGTTCACCATTATAAGTTAATTCAGGAATATTAGCAGTAAGTTCTCTATTTTTAGGAGCAAGTTTAGTTCCTTCTAAAGTTTTTTCTTCATGATATCCACAAACTTCACAATCTCTTTGAATTACTTTATCAACACCATAATTAGGTACGACTTTAGTAGTCCATTCACCACTATGATTAGCTTCATCAATTTTCATTACATCATGAGCTGGAGCTAATTTATCACAATTAGAAGCGTGCCAGTGACTAGTTTCATCATATACCCATTTAGTATTATCGTAACTATGAGTAGCAGTTCCTTGAATAGTTCTAGTAGTTTCATAATCACAAACTTTACATTTGCCAGCTTCAACTTTATCAATATGAACACCAGCTTCAGTTTTGGTAGTCCAAGTAAAGTCGTGATTTCCTAAATCTTTCTTTTCTTCACAATCTTTACCTGTACAAGAGTGCCAATGCTCTGTTTCAGTCGTAGTCCAATCTTTACTAAAACTATGTTTATGCTTTCCACAACTTGAAAAGACTAATATTGCAGGAAGTGTTAACATAAAAGCAAAAGCAAGGTTATTTCTTTTTCTTTTCATTTTTTTGTTCTCCTTTGTGCGTAAATATTAACATATTTAAAATAACGCCATGGTACCCGAATGGGTACTTTTTTGTAAAAAAATTAAAAAAATAAGTTAAGTTTTGCATACTTATTAGATTTTTAATAAAAATAATAAGCAAAAGATAATATTTAATAATTAACAAAATAATCTTTAAGAATAATTATTTAATTCTATATAGAAGTTTTATTTTTATTTAAAATTATTTATAAATAAGATAAATAGATTTATTATCAATTAAAAGAGAATACAAATTTTAGTTATTTCTTTTTAATAATGTTGTATCATTATAAATAAGATGGAACTTAATTTTAAACCTTATATAAGACTTGCAATGTATCATACATGGCTTCCTGATTATTTTATTAATAGATCTATTTTTGATTTTGAACTTATATTTATTGATAAAGGAATGATGAAGATAGAATTTGATGATGATACTTATATAGTAAAAGAAGGAGATTTAATTTTAATTCCTCCTAATAAAAATCATATTATTAGATGGTATAAGGAAAATTGTTGTCAACCTCATATCCATTTTGATTTTAATGAAGATGAATTATCATCTATTATTCCAGTATCAATGAAAGAAAAAGAATATATGAGTGATAAAGAATTAACTTATTTTAGACCTAATTATTTAAAAGAATTAGGTTTAAATTTACCTTTAGTTATTCATTCATCTAATCCTTCTTTAGTACGAAGTTTAATGTTACATTTAATAAATGAATATACTTTTGATGATCCTTTAAAGAAATTACATATGGAAGGGACATTAAAATTATTATTATCAATGTATATTAGTGATGCTATTGGTTATAAAGAAGATAGTGAAAATTTTGATATGGTAAGTATGATTACTCGTTATATGACTGAGAATTTACAAAATAATTTAACTCTTAAAGATTTTGAACTTAAAAGTAATTTATCTAGTTGGGCATTAAATGAATTATTTAATAAGACATTTCATACTACTCCTAAAAAATATTACGATAATTTAAGATTAAATTATGCTAAAAACTTGATTAGAAATTCTTTTAAATCTATTAAAGAAATATCAATGTTACTTAACTTTAATGAACCTCAAACTTTTTCACGTTGGTTTTTTAAATTAGATGGACGATATCCGACACAATATAAAAACGAAAAAAATAAAAGAAAAAAATAATAAAAATAGCGATTTCCAAATTTTTGTTATCATTTAAAAGTTTTTTGCTCTATCATTGATAAGGCTTATTAGTCATAATAAAGTTAAATTAAATAGGAGCAAATATGAAAAGAAGAAAGCTATACTTATTAAGTTTTTGTGCAATTTCTTGCTTATTTTCGTGTAAACCACCATCAGACATAATAATTGATGATGAAAAAGAATATGTCGAAGAAAATGCAACACATATTAAGATGTGGATGATGGATTTTGAGGAATGGGAAAATCAAATTAATATTTCTCAAAGAAAAGCATTCAATAAAATAAAAGATGATGGTATTCAACTTGATCAAACTTATATTAATAAGAATGATTTTGATGATTTAATTAGATCTAGTTATGAAGCTAAGAATGTACCTGATATTTATATGGTATCTTATGGTAATCTATATAAAGAAGTTCAAGCAGGTAGAGCAATTGATTTATCAAACTATTTAGATAATAAAGTTTGGGATGATTTAAAAGATACTGCTAAAGAAGCTATTACTTATAATAATAAATATTATGGATTTCCTATAGTTATGGAACCTTCAACTATTGTTGCTTATAATAAGAAATTATTAGAACAATATGGTGATAAAGAAAATGTTCCTACTAAATGGAGTGATTTCTTAGATTTATGTAAAAATATTAAAACTAATTTAAGAAAAGATAATAAGAAAAATATTTATCCTTTTGGTGTACCAACTGGTGTAGCTTGTGCTTGGGGTACTTGGGGTATGCAACATAGTGCTACAGGAGGACTAGCTATAACTGAAGATTGGTCTACTTCTAGAATTAAAGAACAAGGTTATAATGATTTAGCTAATTTATGGAAAGAATTATATTCTAATGGATATGTTCCTTTATCAAGTGGAGAATATACTGAATCTGTATTTGATGTATGTGATGGAAAAGCAGTTATGACTACTTGTGGTAGTTGGTCTATATCTACTGTTTTAAATCAATATAAAGATATGAAAGATGATATAGGATTTGCAATTATGCCTACATTTGATGGTAATCAAGATAAAGTTACTGCTACTAATGGTGGATGGGCTTATGTTATATCTAGTGAATGTAAAAATGTAGAGAAAGCTATAGAAGTAATTAAATTTTTAACAGCTGAAAATGAAGAACAAACAGTTGATTATTTTACTAGAGCATTCTATTCAAAAGCATCTCCTAGAAAGTCAATACAAACTATTTTAGATAAGAAAAAGAATGAACAAAATGTAGTTCCTTCTAGTTGGATTGATGTTATTAGTAGTGTATCTAATAAAGCTATTTTAGAACCAATTTATGACTGGAATATTAGTGTTGCTGTTGAAGGATTATTAGAAGAAGCAGCAATGGGAAAAGATATTGATAGTTCTATTGATAAATGCGATAAAGCTGTTACTAAGATTATTAATGATAATTCTTTAAGTGGAAAAAATCCACGTTTATAGGTTTATGAAGAAGTTTTCAATATTACCAAAAAATATTGTTAAAGAAGAAAAAGTATCTGGATATTTACTTATTGCTCCAGCTGTTATTTTATTAATTATCTTTGTAATTGTTCCTTTAATAATGGCAATATATAGATCGTTTTTCTATTTTGAATCTGGACCTAATGAAGCTGTTTTTGCTGGTTTTAGTAATTATATAAAGATTTTTAAAAATCAAAATTTCGTGAAATCTTTACTAAATGTCTGCATAATGACACTATTTATTGTGATTTTACAAGTTATAGGAGCTTTCTTATTTGCCAATATTTTAGTAAGAATTAAAAATAGATTTGGTGTATTTGTTAGAACAATAATTTATTTACCTTATTTATTTTCAGGGATTGTAGTTGGATGTATTTTTACTTTATTAACTTATTATAATGGTGGAGTAATTAATGGTATTTTGGGATGGATGGATATAGAACCTATCGCGTTTACTTATAATAAATTTTGGGCTTATGTATCAATTATCGTTCCTACTATTTGGATTGGATCTGGTTATACTACTTTAATATTTTATTCAGGTTTAATTAATATTCCTAAAGATTATTATGAAGCTAGTGAAATAGATGGTGCTAATTTTTGGAAGCAGATGTGGTATATAGTTTTACCTTGCTTAAAGAATTATTTTGTATTAATTATTGTTACTTTAGTTACTGCTAATTTACAGATGTTTGAGATACCTATGCTTATGACAAATGGTCAACCATTAAATTCTACAATGACACCTGTATTATATTTAATTCATGCTAGAGCTAATGGTAATGTTTCTCAAAGTGAAATAATAGCTTCTTCTATAGTAATAATGATTTTTATAGGAGCTCTTAATGCAATTGTTTTTTCTTTATCAAATAGAAAGAAAAAGGGTGAATAGTTATGGATAAGTTAGATTCTAGAAATAAAAGAAAAACTAAAACTGCTAAAAGTAGAGTTATTGAGATATTACTTTATTTAATAGTAATTATAGTTTTAATTAATATCTTTTTACCTTTATTTTTTACTATTTTATCGATGTTTAAAGATAAAAAAGAAATATTTAGTTTAGATTTTCATATATTTCCTCATCAATGGACTACTGATAATTTTGCTAGATTATTTTATTTACAATATATAACAATAGGAGTTAATTTCTTTCAATCTTTTGGAATGACTTTACTTGTTGCGACTATTTCAATGATTTTGTCTTTATTTATTAACTCAATTGCAGGATATGCTTTTGCTAGACTTAATTTTCCTTTTAAGAAAATTATATGGGTAATAGTTATATCAACAATGTTTATTCCAGGTATTACAATTTTATTAACTTCGATTAGTGTTGTTTCGAATTTAGGAATGCTTAATACTATTTGGGTTTTAATAGTTCCAGGTTTAGCTAATGCTTATAATATATTCTTTTTTAAGCAATTCTATTTAGGATTTCCTAAAGATTATGATGAAGCTGCTAGAGTTGATGGATGTAATTCAATTGAAATATTCTTTAAAATATTTGTTCCTAATTCATTAACTCCAATGGTTATTATGGGAGCAGGTACATTTATTGGCTATTATAATTCTTATTTATGGCCTACTTTAACAATTGATAAGAATCATTCTCAATATACTCAAATAATGACTTTAATTAATTCATTATTTCAAGATATTAATACTGTTGGATATGGAGCTGTTTTAGCTGCTTCATTTATATCACTTATTCCAGCAATTGTTGTATTTATAATTGTTCAAAGATTTATTAAGGAGGGCATCAGTTTAACTGGTGTTAAATAATTATGTTTGGTAATAATTTATCTAATATTTATTTTAAAAAAGAAGGGATTAGAAAAAGAGTATCATCTTATGATAAAACTGGTGGTAATGATGATCGTATTTATATAAAACCTAATGAAAGCAAAGCTATATTTGATGTCCATGGTTCTTGTTTAATTACTCATATTTGGATGACTCAAATGAATTTTGGGGATATTATCGAGAAAAATGCTTTTAGAAAAGTCTATATTAAAGTTTATTATGATGATAATAATTATCCAAGTGTATTAGTTCCTTTAGGTGATTTTTTTGGAATGGGTCATGGAATAAGTAAAAACTTTGTTAGTGAACCTTTACAAATGTCTCCTCAAGATGGTAGAGGATTAAATTCTTGGTGGCCAATGCCTTTTAAAAAATCTTGTAAGATTGAAATAGTTAATGAATGTGATTTAACTTTAATGCTTTATTTCTATATCGATTATGAAGAAATTAATTTTAAAGATGAAATTTGTTATTTTGGAGCTATTTGGAATAGAAATAATCCAACTAATGGTAAAGATTATCATTTATTTAAAGACCGTAAAGAATTTTTATTTGGTGGAGAAAATGTAAGTGGTAAAGATAATTATGTTTTATTAGATATTATAGGTGAAGGACATTATGTTGGATGTAATTTAAATATTCATAATTTAAGTGATTCTAAAGAATGGGATTGGCCTGGTGAAGGGGATGATTTTATCTTTATTGATGGGGAAAATAATCCTTCTATTCATGGAACAGGTACTGAAGATTATGTCAATATGGCGTGGTGTCCTAATCAAGAATATAGTGCACCATATCATGGGATTATTTTAGGTGGAGATGATAATTGGAAAGGGAAAATTACTTATTATCGATATCATATAATGGATCCTATTACTTTTAAAAAGTCAATTAGAGTAACTATTGAGCATGGTCATAATAATAATAGATGTGATGATTGGTCTTCAACTGCATATTTTTATACAGTTAAACCATATCTTATTAAAAAGGAAATGCCTTCTAAAGAAGATAGATTATCTTTAGAAGATTAATAAATTATTTTAGGGAGGATAATAATGAAAAAATATTTATTAAGTTTAGCATTATTTGGGTTAGCTCAGGGCGTCAGTTTACCTTTAGCTAATGTAAGTAATGAAGCAAAAGCAAACTATATTTATGGCGAAAATATAGTTTATAATGGTGATTTTAAAATTGGTGCTGGTGAATATGTTATTCCTAGTGCTGCTCCTAGTGGTGATAGTGTTATTAGTGGAATGGGTACATTTGACGGTAAAGCTTATGTAACTAAAGAAGAAAATAATAAATCTAATACTGTTATTAAATTTATGGGTGAAGGATTCTCATCTTTTTATAAATTATTAAATATTGAAAAAGGTGGAGAATATAAGATTGAATTTGATTATAAAGTAGATGGTAGTACTGATAACATTGGATTTGCTTTTTGGTGTGTAACTGATGGAAATAGATTACCTGAAGTAAATATCTTTGATTCTAGTCAAAATAAAGATGTTAAAACTACTGATTTAGCTAATAATTGGAAACATATTGAATATACTAGAAAATTTGAAGATAAAGTTTATGATTCAATGCATTTCTGGTGCAATATTAATAGTGCGACGATTTATGCTGATAATTTTAAAATGATAAAAACTGGAAGCACAGAAAATATCTTTAAAGGTGGAGATTTTGAAGGTTTCTTAGATTATGCTACTTCAACATTAACTATGACTCCAAATGAAAATAAATTATATGGTCAAAATGTTACTTTAGGTAATGGTAATGTTAAATTAGCTAATGATGGTATTTATGGATTAGAAATTGATTCTTTAAATGAAAATTTATATACTACAGAAATTAATTTTGATAGTGAATTAGCTAGTGATGCTAATTTAAAACTTAATATATTAAATAGTGAAAATACTTCTATTAAAGAAATAGAAATCATTAAAGATGGTGTTTCTACTACTAAAAATTCATATATTGGTACATTTAATAAAATAAGCGATGCAAAGAAAGTCCAGTTAGAATATAAGGGCTCTAGTGAACTTTCTATTTCTTATTTTAGCATAAAACCAACTTATGAAAATGCTTTTGATCCTACAAAAACTTATTATGAAGATAAGAATTTAGTAGTTAATGGAGATTTTGAAAAGTTTGATGAAGGTACTAAATTTAGTGAAAATCAATTAGAAGGTGCTTGGGGAAGTGTTAGTTTAGATAATCCTGGACGTATTGTTAAAGATGGTGATAATAAAGTTGCTTCAATTGGTAAAAATGATGCAAGTGATGTTAAAAACTATTCTTCAATGTTTTTGATGACACCTGATGATTTAACAATTGGTGATTTAGTTAGATTCCAATATGATTATAAATTGACAATTAGTGATGATCCTACAACATATGCAGAAATTAATTCTTGTTTTGTTGGTGGAGCTAATGTTTCCTATTATAAATTAGATTTATCTAAGATTAATTATGATGATAGTTATGTAACTACTAGTGGTGCTGAAAGTGCTCATTATAATTTTAAGAAAGAAGTACTAGCAAATGGTTATACTAGAGTTACTTTAGATTTCCAAGTTATGCAAGATAAGATTCAATGGAATAGTGTTAGATGGCTTTTCACACCTCATAATGTTGGTGATACTTTATATGTTGATAATGTAAATATTAGATTTTTAAGTGAAACTCCTTTCTCAACTGAAGCAACCAAAATCGAAATAAATAGTGAAGATCTAGAACTTTTTGTTGGAGAAACTAAGGATTTAACTTATACAATTACTCCAAGTGATGCAACAAATAAAGATGTTAAATGGACTACTAGTAATGAAGCAGTTTGTAAAGTTAATAACGGCAAAATTGAAGCTATTGGTGAAGGTGTTTGTGAAATAAGTGTTGAAACGACTAATGGTAAAAAAGATTCAATTGTTGTTACTGTATTAAAGAAAAAAGAAGAAAAGAAGAGTAATGGTGGAGCTATTGCTGGTGGAATTATTGGTGCAGTAGCTGGTGTAGGTATTATTGTTGGCGCTATTATTTACTTCTTAAAAAGAAAGAAATAAGGAATAAATTATGAATAAAAATTATATAAAAACGTTATGTATTTTACCGCTTCTTTTGACAATATTCTCTTGTAATGAAAATAAAGAATATATTACATTACCAGATTTATATAGTTTAACTTTAAAAGAAGCGAAACTTAAAGTAGGAACAGATTTTTTATTTAAAGAAAATCATGTTCCTACTTCGGAACTTGTTGAAGGTAGAGTCTTATCTTATGGAAATAATTTAAAAGTAGGTGATAAGATTGAAAAAGGTCAAAGAATTGAAATCAATATTTCTAAAAGACAAGATAGTGCTATAAGTATGGATAATGATCTAGTTAATTATATTAATAAAATTAATTATATTACTGGACCTGAATCACAAAATAGTGAATTACTTCTTAATAGTGGTGCTAGAGGAACTGATTTAGGAATTCCTTTTGAAATACCTAATAATAAGATGATGTTATTATATGGAGATACTTTTAGTGGTGATAATATGGGTGGATTTTGGAACTCTAATTTCATGGCTATTAGTAGTGATTATAATTTAACTGATGGACTTAAGTTTGATAATGTTATTACTTATGAAAATGGTATGATTAAACCTTTTAGTCAAGGTGCTCATCAAAAAGGTAATGAATCTAATAAAAATATTGAAGTTACTAAGATTCCTACAGGTGGTATAACTGTCAATGGAACAGTATATATTTTCTATATGTCAATTAGATATTGGGGTGTAGGTGGATCATGGAATGTCACTTATAATCAATGTGTAAAGGCTAAAGATGATACTTATAGTGAGTTTATTGATGTTCCTGGTCTTAGATGGAATGATAATGAATTATTTTATGCAGGACAAATTTATCCATTTATTGATCCAAAGAATGAAGATTATGTTTATTTTACATCTATTCCTGGAGGAAGAAACGATGGAGCTATTATGTTTAGAGTTAAAAAAGATAGCTTTGAAAATAAAGATGAATATGAGTATTTAATTGGAAATAATATATGGAAAAAGGGTAGTGAAGGAATTAAGTTATTAAATGAAAATCCATATTATGTATTAAGTCCTTCAGTTAGTGAACCTTCTATTATGTATAGTAAATATTTAGATAAATATGTTTATTCTACATTAAGAGGAAATAGTATTTGTTTTGCTTTAGCAGATAATGTTTATGGACCATATAACGATATTTATAAAGTAGTTTCTAGTAGTGATTTCTTTGGTTTATATGGTGGATTTGTTCATGATAAATATACTGATACTGATGGTCAAAGAATCTATATTCAATTATCTCAATGGACACCAATTTATAATACTTCTATCGTGGAGGTTGTATTAAAGTAGTATGAAAATACCTGTTAGAAATATTATTAATTTGCCGTTAGAAAAAGCAAAAAGCCTTCTAAACGGCTATAAAATTAAAGAAATTGAAATTAATGATAGTGCTTTTTTAGATAATTATATTACCAATTATCAAGTAGATGAAATAAATGAAATCGTTACTTTATATGTAAATAATAGATTAAAGAATTCATTTACTTTAGATAAAGAAATTAAATATGTTAATAATTTAGGATTTGTTACTGGAGAAGATTCTATTAATAAAGAATTATTTAAAATAAGTCATATTGGTTCTACTGATTTAGGAATCTGTATTGATAATAAGGAAAATTGTTTATTTCTTTATGGAGATAGCTTTTCTGGAAAAGATTGTAATAAAGGAATGTGGAATAGTAATTTTATTGCTAAATCTATTAATAAAGAATTTTCTAGTAATATCTACTTTAAAGAAATAATATCTTACGATAATAAACTTGTTAAACCAATTATCCAAGGTCAACATGATGAAAATTTAGAATTAAATTTAGATATAAATAATCATAAAGAAGTTACTAAGATTCCTACAGGTGGAATTAGAATTGATGATGATGTTTATATATTTTATATGTCAGTTAGATATTGGGGAAAACCTGGAGAATGGTTTGTTACAGAAAATCAATTAATAAAAGCAAAATATTATGATTTGAAGAATTTTAAAAAAGTAGAAAATGTCAATTTTAAATGTAGTGATAGTGAACAATTTGGTCAAATTTATCCATTTTTAAATAATGATGATGAAGAATATATTTATTTATTAGCTAATCCTGGTGGAAGATTTGGGAACACTTGTTTATTGAAAGTAAAAAAAGTAGATATTGAACATAAAGATAAATATTTAATATTAACAAAGAATAAAGAATTTAAATCTTTATTAGAAACTAATAAAGATGATTATTTCTATATATTAAATCATGATCATTCTAGTGAAGGATCAATTATATTTAATCCATATTTAAATAAATGGATTATATCTAATTTAGATGAAGATGGTATTAATTTCTATTTATCAGATTCTTTATTAGATGAATTTAAAGAAAAAATAAAAGTTATTAATTTTGATAAATTCCCATTACTTTATGGTGGATTTATTAATGAATGTATGATGGATAATGATGGAAAAAGAATGTTTATGCAAGTATCTCAATGGAGTCCAATTTATAACACATCATTATTTGAGATAGTTTTTAATTAAAAGGAGCAAGTTTTATGTATAAAACTGATTTAGAAAATGTAATTAATAAAGAATATGATGCAATTTCTATGATGAAATCTAATTTAGATTATGAAGAAATTGAAAAAGTTATAAATGCTATTAAAAATACTAAAGGAAAAGTAGTGTTTTTAGGAGTTGGTAAATCTGGCCTTATTTGTGAAAAATTAGCAGCAACTTTTTCTTCTACAGGAACACCTTCATTTTTTGTTCATGGAACAGAAGCATGTCACGGTGATTTAGGAATGATTACTAAAGATGATATTGTAATTTTGTTATCTAATAGTGGAACAACTAAAGAAGTTACTCAAAATATTAATCCTTTAAGAAATATTGGTTGTAAAACTATTGGATTTACTAGTAAAAAAGATTCTTATTTAGCTAAAAATACTGATTATCAATTAATATATCATTTCGAAAAAGAAGCAGATCATTTAGGTCTAGCTCCAACTGTATCTTCAACATTAGCATTAGTTTTAGGAGATGCTATAGCTTGTGCTTTATCAAAATTATACGACTTTAAAAAAGAAGATTTCTTTAAATTTCATCCAAATGGAGCTTTAGGAGAAGCTTTAAGTAAGGAGTGTAAATAAGATGAAAAAAATTTTTATTCTTGGTTCTTTTGTTTATGATTTAGTAACATCAATGGATAGATTTCCAGAAGCTAAAGAAAGTGTAGTTGGTAATAAATTTGAAACTTTCCCTGGTGGAAAAGGTGCTAATCAATGTATTGCTATATCTAGACTTGGTGGTGATTTAGTAATTAATGGTAAAGTTGGTAAAGATAATTTTGGTGATAATTTCATCGAAATATTAAAAAAAGAAAATATTAGTACTGATTTTATTAAAAGATCTAATGAATCTACTGGAATTGGATGTGTCCAACTTGATGGAAACGGCCAAAATAGAATTTGCATAGTTTTAGGTGCTAATCATGATTTTCAAAAAGAAGATTTAGTAATAGAAGAACTTAAAAAATGTGATATTTTCTTAACTCAATTTGAAATGAGAAGAGAAATTACTGAATATGGGATTAAAGTCGCTAAAGATAATAATTTAATAACGATAGTAAATCCAGCACCTGCTAGAGAAATATCAAATGATATTTATCCTTTAACTGATTATTTAACTCCTAATGAAAAAGAACTTGGATTCTTAGTAAATAAAGAAATTTTAAGTGTTGATGATGCTCGAATTGCTTCTGAAAAATTGCTTTCTAAAGGTGTTAAAAATATTATTTGTACTTTAGGAGAAAAAGGTTCTTTATTAGTAAATAAAGACTTTGTAATCTATCAACCTGCTTTCAAAATTAAACCAGTTGATACAGTTGCTGCTGGAGATTCTTTTAATGGTGCTTTTGCTTATTGCTTAGCTAATAATTATGATTTATCTTATTCGTTAAAATTTGCTAATGCAATGGGAGCTTTAACTACCTTAACTAAAGGTGCAATTTCTTCAATCAAAAGATATAATGATGTGATTGAATTTTTAAAAAATAATGGGGATTAGGAGGGTTTTTAGTATGAAATTAGGCTTTTTTAAGAAAAAGAAAGAAGAAAAAATAGAGGATTGTGTCCCTTTGTTGTAGGTCTCCCTAAAATTAAATACAATTAAGTATTACTTCCAAAAATTATATTTGCAAGA
>CAKPNG010000026.1 GCA_934168325.1 uncultured Bacilli bacterium | reverse complement strand
CATCACTTATATTATATTCGAGGACTTAAATTTTAGAAAAGAGGATATTCGGATTTAAAATTTTTATTTGAGCTTTTAAAAAAATTAGTGATAATAAATTAATATTTATTATGTTTTTCATTTATAATAATTTATAATAATAAAAAAGGATTTAAGAAATGCTATTATTTGAGAGTTTGATAACTAATTATTCTACATTGACACTTATAGATTTTATATTTTCAACTATCTTAGTTATTATTTTAAATCTTTTTATTTATTATTTTGTAAGAAGAAAAATTGCAATCGGAATAATCGTTGGTTTAAGTTCACTCTTTATAATATTTAGTTTATTTGGAATGAATATAGCATGTTATGTTACACTTGGAATTTTATTGATTTTATCTTTATTTATTTTAATTGTAAATATGGCTGAAGTAAGATCGATATTTGTTAACATTGGAAAGCAAAAAAGAGCTTCTATTTTTGCTAAAAAGAATCAACGTGTTGAAAAGATATTTGATCATGATAGTTTATATAAAACAATTAATGAGACAGTTTTATATTTAAGTAAAAATAAAATTGGTGCTTTAATTACTTTTGAAAGAAAAGATCAATTAAAATCTATTATGAAAAATGGTTCATATTTATACGCTCCTGTTACATATGAATTATTAATTACTATTTTTTATCCAGGAACTAGACTTCATGATGGAGCTGTAGTTATTAAAGGAGATACAATTGTAGCAGCTAGCGTTTATTATACGCCTACTACTAAACCTTTAACTGGTAAATATGGTTCTAGACATCGTGCTGCTATTGGAATTAGTGAAGTTAGCGATGCAGTTACAGTAGTAGTAAGCGAAGAAACTGGACGTATTTCAATTGCTTATAATGGTAATTTAGAGAGTTATGCTCCTGATAATTTCTATAAAGCATTCCAAAATATTATGGCGGAAACTGATACTAACGAATAAGTATGAATAATGATGAATTTTTAGATAAATATCAAGAATTTTATAATTATCTTATTAAAATGCTTTCTATTGCTAAGATTGGTCTAGTATATTCTAAAGATGAATATGCACTTAGTAATTATAAACAAGTTGAAGATTTAACGATGAAAATGCTTGAAAATTTCGAACATTTAAAATTTGATCGTCAAAATTATTTTCAAAGAAATATATATCCAACACCAAATATTTCTATAAGAGTAGCTATTTTTAATAAACAAGGTGAAATACTACTTGTTAGAGAAGTTATAGATCATGGTTATTCTTTACCAGGAGGATGGTGTGATTTATATGATTCGCCTAAAGAAGCTATTGAAAATGAATGTATGCAAGAAGCTGGAGTACGTGTTAAGAATATTAGATTTTTAGGTTTATTTAATAGAACACCATTTAAACAAATTATTGGTGCTCAAGAAAGAAGAACTGTACCTGAATATTTATTATTAGTTAGAGCTGATTTAGCTTCAAAATTTAATGAACATGAATATGAAACAGATGATGTTAAGTTCTTCAATGCGAACGAATTACCTAAAATGTCTTCAAAAATAAGTTTAGAAGAATGGAATAAATTGATTAAGTGTGCTATAAATAACGAAATGATTATTGAATAAGGAGGAAATTTATGTCAACACATATTAAAAACGATGCTTATTTTGCAAAAACAGTATTAATGCCTGGAGATCCTTTAAGAGCCAAGTATATTGCTGAGCATTTTTTACATGATTATAAAGAAGTTAGTAATGTCAGAGGTATATTAGCTTATACTGGTAAAACTGATGAAGGAAAAGAAATTAGTGTCATGGCTAGTGGAATGGGAATTCCTTCAATCGGAATTTATTCTTATGAATTATTTAACGAATATAATGTTGAGAATATTATTAGAATTGGTACTTGTGGAGGTTATCAAAAAGAAGTTCACGTTGGTGATGTAATTTTAGCAACAAGTGCTTCAAGTAATTCTAATTATGCTTCACAATTTGATTTAAAAGGTGGTACTTTAGCTCCATGTAGTGACTTTAATTTATTATTAAATGCTTATGAAAATAGTAAGAAATTAGGTCTTAATGTCCATGTTGGCCCTATTTTTAGTAGTGATATTTTCTATGATTGTGATAAAGAATATTATAAAAAATGGATGAATTTAGGAGTTTTAGGTGTTGAGATGGAATCTTATGGATTATTTATTAATGCAATGAGATTGCATAAAAAAGCACTTTGTATATTAACTGTAAGTGATACTTTCATTAATAAAGATGAAAGAGAATTAACTCAAGAAGAACGCCAAGAAGGACTTGATAAAATGTTTAGATTGGCTTTAACTTTAGCTGAATAATATGTTTTTATTATCAAAAGCTAATGGAATTATTATTTTTGTGTTGCTTTGCATTATTATCGTAATAATATCTATATTTTTATTTTGGCCTTTGATTAGTAAAACATATAAAAGAAAGCATTTTAAAAAAAGTGTTTATAATAAAATTAGAAGTATTGCTGATAGATATGACTTCTATTTGATTAATAATTTTCCTTTATTAAAAAATGAAGAAGTAATTGCTTCTATTGATCATGCATTATATTCAAATAAATACATATATATAATTAAATCAAAATATTATAAAGATGTTATTGCTGCTCATAGAGACGATAAAATTTGGTTACAATATGATAATAAAGGAAATAAAGAAGAAATTACCAATCCTTTAATTTTAAATAAATTAAGATGTGATACATATTGTGAATTAAGAAATTCTGATCGCTCTTTTTTAATTTCTATTGTTGTTGTAAATAATGATATAAAAATTAAAAACCTTGCAGAACTCAGCTCTTTTAATTCATATTTTGTGAAAGAAAAGGAATTAAAGAAGCTTATTAAGAAGATTGAAAAAAGAAATGTATCTAATTTTAATGAAGTAAGTTTAGAAAAAGAAGTTAAATCTATCGCAAAAGAAATTGGGAGGATAGATTATGAAGATGAATAAAGAAGCATATAAAGATTTTATAAAAAAATCTCCTATTACATTGCAATTAGGAACTATCCTAGTATTATTTTTTGTATTAGTATATATCGTATTCTATTTTTTAAGTGATTATTTACAACAACTATTGGTATCTAGTTTATTATCTGGTGGTATCTTTAGTTTTGTTTTTATAATTTTACTTTGTAGTTTAATTTTGGGAGTTTTATCGCCTTTTGTTTATAGTTATTTTGCTTCAAACAGTGTTTTAAATTCTAAAATGAAAGACAGCGTAACTGTTAAGAATTTCTTTAGAACATATGCTATTGGAAACAAATTTCCAGCAAAAGGACAACTTAAATTATTTACAAACTTACTTTGGACGTTTTTAACTTATATTGCTATTGTTTTTGTAGTAGGTGGGATTACATATTCAATTATGATTAATTTCAACGCTTTAGGTATAGCAAATAAATCTGAAGAATTAATTAAATTATTTAATAATCTTTATTATCAAAATTCTCAAAATAATCAAAGTGGTTTTTTAAGCGCCTATAATGATTTAATGTCATTCATAAATAATAAAGATAATATGTATCCATTTACTTACCCAATGATATTTATTAATTTTGGTGGGCTTTTAGCAGGGTTATATGTATTTTTCCATAAGATAAATTTAAATGTCTTTAGATATTATTTAGCTACTTCAATGGGTGGTATGACACCAAAATATGTCAATATAATTTTCAAAGAAGCTAGAAAAAATAAAGAGTTGCACTTCTATAAAAATTATTATTCTACTTTATATCCTTTTACTTTAACTTATGTTGGAGTGTTTAGTTTAAGTTATTTTCTATTATATTTGATTCCAAATATAACTATTAATGGATTATATATATTAAGTGCTACAGCAACATTGATTACAGCTTCAATTTTAGTATTATTAATGCCAATATCATTTAATCACTATGATTATATGTGGAAGAAAGATTCTAGTATTTATTTAACAGTTTTTATAAATATTGCCACAGATAATCTTAAAAATATGAAGGAAGCTTATAATTTTGTTGATAATGAGCAACAAGCCCAACTTAAAAAAGCTGAAGAAAATCTAAATAAACTTAAAGAAGAATTGGACAAAGATAATAAAACAGAAGATAAAGATAAAACTGACGATAATAAAAATGAATAATTTATAAATAAAAATCACTGATTTTAAGCCTTAAATATGATATATTATTTAAGGCTTTTTATTTATTAGTAAATAAAATAAAAGCATAAAAAAACATCGATTTACATCGATGCAATTAACACGTCTGGAGCAAGTGACGGGAATCGAACCCGCATATTAACCTTGGCAAGGTTACGTTCTACCACTGAACTACACCTGCGTGCTTAATTATTATATGAGAAAGCATTATTAAATGCAATAGGAGATTTTAAAAAAATGGATCGATTAAATGAATTGGCAGAATTAATTTTCCCACATATTAATAAAACTATTGAAGATTTAGAAAAAGAATACCCTGAAAGAAGTTTAAAAGAAGGCGCTAAAGTTACTAGATTTGCTCCTTCACCAACTGGATTCTTACATACAGGTAGTTTATTTACATCATTAGTTGCATATAAAATAGCAAAAGATAGTAATGGCGTATTTTATATTCGATTAGAAGATACTGATACTAAAAGAGAAATTGAAGGAAGTGGCGAACATTTAATAAAACAACTTCATATGTTTAATATTATCCCTGATGAAGGATATTTGGGCGTTAAAGAAGAAGGAATTTATGGCCCTTATAAGCAAAGTCAAAGAAAAGAAATTTATGAGATTGTTATTAAGGACATGATTAGAAAGAATTTAGCTTATCCTTGCTTTGCTAGTGAAGAAGATTTAAATAAATTAAGAGAAGAACAAACTAAAAATAAAGAAATTACTGGATATTATGGTAAATATGCTATTTATAGAGATTTAGATACTTCAAAAGCTATCGAAATGATTAAAAGCGGCAAACCTTATGTTATTAGATTTAGAAGCAGTGGAAATCATTTAAACAAGATTAAGGTTCACGATGAAATTAGAGGAGATTTGGAACTTTCTCAAAACGATCAAGATATCGTTATTATGAAGAGCGATGGACTTCCAACTTATCACTTTGCTCATATTTGTGATGATCATTTTATGAGAACTAATTTAGTTACTAGAGGCGAAGAGTGGCTTTCATCATTACCTATTCATATTGAAATCTTTAAAGCTTTAGGATTTAAGGCACCTAAATATGCTCATTTACCTGTTATTATGAAATTAGATAATGGAAATAGAAGAAAATTATCAAAAAGAAAAGATCCAGAAGCAAGTGTTGATTATTTCATTAGTCAAGGCTATGAACCTAATGCATTACTTGTTTATTTAATGACTATCGCAAATTCAAATTACGAAGATTATATTGTGACTAGTAAAAATTATGATTTATCAACATTTAAGTTTAATCTTAAAAAGATGAGTTTAGATGGGGCTTTATTTGATATTGATAAATTAAATTTTTATAGTAAAGAAATTTTATCAAAAATGGATAAAAATACTATTTCTAATAAGGCTTACGAGTGGGCTAAAGTTTATTCTAATGAGTTAAAGACTTTTATAGAAAAAGATTATAATCGTTTTGTCGATATTATGAATATCGAAAGAGAAAAGAAAAATCCTCGTAAAGATTATGCTAAATATAGCGATATATATCCTTTAATTAGATTTTTTGATCACGATGAATTTATAAAAATAATTAATGAAAAAACATTTACTTTAAACGATAAAATCCCTTTAAATATTTTAAAAACCTTTCTAAACTCATATATAAATTCTAATTTTATTGATTTTGAAATTGATAATGATTGGTTTAGTAATGTTAAAAATATCGCTGGAGAAGTTGGTTTTTGCACTGATAACAAATTATATAAAGAACATCCTGAAAACTATGTCGGTAACGTAAATGATGCTTGCGAAATTTTAAGAATTTGTTTAACAGGAAGAAACGTAACTCCAAATTTATATTCTTTAATGAAAATATTGACAAAGTCCGAAATTATATTTAGAATAAATTACTTTTTAAACGAAGTACTTTAATTGAAATAGGAAATAGGATTTATGAAAAAATTAAGAAAAATTATAGCGATTAGTTTCGTTACTTTATCTGGTGTCTTAATTACCAGTTGTGACTTAGATTTAGGGATAAGAAGTAAGGTTAAAGTATCTTTTATAGTAGAAGAGAGTGTTTATCGAATGGTTGAAATCGATAAAAATACAACTGTTAAAGAAATAAATGCACCAACTATAACTGATAAAACATTCCAATATTGGGCTAAAGATTTAGTTACAAAAGTAAAATTTGATTTCTCAACCATTATTAGTGAAGATACAAATATTTATGCTTATTATAAAAATAAGGATAATGGAAATAATAATCAAACTGGTGGAGATAATAACCAAACAGGAAATGAAGGTGAAGGCTATACAAAATTAAATAAAGAGAACGTAAAATTTACATATGATGACGTCTTTCAATCTCAATATTTAGGCGTTGTACCTAGTAAAGGAAACCCTCATGTATTAGTTGTTCCTGTTGAATTTAGTGATCAAAAAAGTTATAAATTTGATTCAACTAATTTAGCTACACTTAATGCAACTTTTAATGGTAATAAAAGTGACCATACTAATGATTATCGTGAATCAGTAAGAAGTTTTTATTATAAATCAAGTTATGGAGCTTTAGATATCAATTTTGATATTACTGATGTTTATACTCCAAGTATTTCTAGTTCAAATTTTATTACATTAGAAAGCGATGAAAATAATGAAGGTGGTGGAACCGCTTTCTTAGTTAGAGAATTCTATAATAATGGCAAAATTAATGGTAAAAAAATTAATTTTAACGATAAAATTTATGATTCAAACGGTGATGAATATGTAGATGGTGTCTGGTTTGTTTATAATAATAAAAATGCTAGTGATAAAAATAATTATTGGCCTTATGTTTATTGGTATTATCCAGAAACAGAAGCAGATTATAATATAAATATAAGTGCATATGGAAATTGTAGTGCTTATTTTATGTATGAAGGTAGTTCTATCGGACAAGATTATCATACATTTGTTCATGAAACAGGCCATATGCTTGGTTTAAATGATTATTATGATAGTACAAGTAGTTCACATCTTGGAGCTACTGGTGGTCTCGATATGATGGATTTTAATGTCGGTGATCATAATAGTTTCTCAAAATTTGCTTTAGGATGGACTTCACCTTATATTGTTAATAAAGAATGTGAAATTACTTTAAAACCACTAGTTACCTCAGGTGAATCTATAATTTTAGCAAATAGTTTCAATAATAGCGCTTTCTCTGAATACATAATTGTTGAATACTATACTCCTACATATTTAAATGAATTAGATGCTACTAATCCATATACTGGTAGAGATTTATATTTCTCTCAAAATGGTGTTAGAATCTATCATATTGATGCTAGATTAGGTAAATTTACTAATACTTCAAAACCTTCTTTTACAGGAGAAATATTATCTAATGATGCAACTAAAATTCCTACTATAAAAGAATTTAAAGGTAATTATTATTATGATTTATTAGGAGATAATTCCCTAAGTCGTTCTTATGATGGAAAATCTCCATTAGTTGAACTTATTACAAGAGGTAATACAAAATTAGCTAATAAACGTTCAGCAACTAACAAAGATTTATTTATTACTGGTGATACATTTAATAAAACTAATCAAAGGAATTTCTTTAATAATGGTAAATTGCATGATGGAACTAGTTTTGATTATCAAGTTAAAATTGGTGAAATGACTAGTGAAGGTGTAAAAATTACAATAACTAAATAATTTTGTTTTAATTTAGTCTTAATATTATTATAATATTAAGCACTGGCCTATTGGAGAAGTGGCTTAACTCACTGCCCTCTCAAGGCAGCATTCGTCGGTTCGAATCCGTCATAGGCTACCATTAAAATCATAGGTTTGATACAGTAAAATGTGTCGAACTTTTTTATTTTTATGGGAATTTGATTCTTAGAGTAGGTTTGAACAGTCAAACTTGAATACATACATTTTTCATTTTAAATTGTGATTTTTTTGAAATTCTATACGCTTACTATTGAACAATTATAGGAACTATTGATTGTTTGCTCTAACAATTAAAGGATATAAACTGAAAATTCTTTTATTTGAGAATGATAAGTAAAAAAACATATATAATTCTGCAATTTTGTTATTACTTTATTAACAACTTTTTATATAAAATACTTGGTAATAAAAGTTGGTGATAAAATGAAAGCCAAAGAAATAATTAATGAACTATTGCTATTTTCTAAAGAAAAGGAATGCTTTGAGTTTGAAGAAAATTGGTTTCAACCTGTCACTCTAGGAGAATATGTTTTGCTCTTTCCAATGCAGCAGCTCTTGTAGGGAAGGAGTACGGATATTTTGTACGGGGAATAAATGATGAAACTCATGAAATAGTTGGAACTGATTTTGATTATTATCAAGACTATAGGCATGAGCCATATCAAAATTATTTAAATAGAAATCTCTCACCACGAATCAAATTTGAATTTGGCGAAGATGTTATTTATGGAAAAAGAGTTTTTGTTTTAGCTGTTGAAGCAGCAAAAGAAATTCCAACTTCAATAAAAAAGTCGAACCACTTAATACATGATTCGACTTTTTAAAATTAAAATTGAGTTTTGCAGGGTTTTTATCAAAAATAATGATTATTTACATTTTAGGAAGAAATCCAAAAACTATAGCAAAAATCATTAATGCACAGCAAATACACATACATGTGATTTGAATAGGTTTACTTTGTTTAATATAAGCAACCTTTCTATCAAATGGTTCATAGTTAAAGTTTTCTTCAAACCATCTTTTACCACCAATTTGGAGAATGCCACCGAATGTGAGTGTACTAGCTCTAAATAATAACCAAAGACCTGGATCTGGAAGATAACCAAATCTACCCATACCAACAAGTGGTCCAACAAATACACCAAAAATAGGAGCAAGTAAGAAACCAATGTGCATTAATGCAACTGAAGAAGAGAATTCACCAGTAACAAATAACCAGTTCCAAATTGTATAAGCAATCATCATAGCAACAGTGATAGCAATACCAACTGTAGTAGTTCCGGTGACGCTACCTAATATTGTTGTTTGAGATACAAAATAATCAGATGTAAATGGAACAAAAGAACCAAGTTGAGAATATCCATCGATAAAATAAATTGGTGAATTAGCAACTTGAGTGACTCCCCATGTTGATCCTAAAAAGAATGCAGATGCTCCAGCAGCAATAAATAAACCTGAAACACCATTAAAATATTGCTTATTTTTGAAGAAATCAGTCATTGTAGCTTCTAATATATTAATAATATATAAAGATAAAACTATCATGACGAATATTTCGCCAGGCAATAAAGAGAAACATGCAAATAAGACAATAATTCTTCCTACGAGTAAAGTACTTAATTTGAGTGCTTCAAAGAAAACAGGTTTCATTGCAAATAAAACAATGATACCGCAAATGATGTTGAATGGAATGTTTCCGTAAGCTTGGTATTTAGATGTTAAAACAGAAACACCTAAAATAGTTACAGTGAACATTAACCACTTTAAAAATGTGTCGAGACCTGGAGTGACTTTGTAGTCCATTGCTTCAGGACCAGGAGCAAACATTTTTTTGAGTCTTTCGGCTCTTTGCAATTTTTTTTCGTTGTCCATGTAGACTTCCTTTCCTTCCGACAAATAGTCGTTTTTACTTATTATTTATTATACTGGATTATATTGACAATAACGAAGAACTTAATTTAAGATTAGTCTTATAATGAGACATTTATATCAATTAGTGTCATTTAATTGAAAGACATATATTAATATGTTAATGTAAAATGATTGAAAAGCGATTATAAAATTATTTATGGCAAAAGAAATTACAAAAAAACATATTATTGATTGTTTTAATGCCTTATCTAGGAAATATTCAATTGATAATATAACTGTTAACATGATAGTGGCTGAAGCTGGTGTTTCAAAGTCAACTTTTTATCGTTTATTTTTAGATAAATATGATGTCATGAATTATAATTACAAACTTGTACTCGATGAAATTTTTGAAAAAACTAAATTTAAATCGTGGGGAGAATTATTTATAAATATTTTAAGCTTTGTCGAGAAAGATTTTAAAAGAGTTAAAAATGCTTTTTTATCAGAAGGTATTAATTCATACGAAAAATTTGTTTTCGATTATTCTTTTAATCGAATGAATGAGAAGTTTTTTGAAAAGCATGGCCGTTATATGGGAAAAAACGAAATTTATTCTGCCAAAATTGTAATTTATGGCTGTGTAAATACTGTTAGGGATTGGCTATTTGATGGAAGGCCAATATCAAAAGTTGAATTAGCTCAACAAATTGATCGTACAATACCTGAAGAATATCAAATTTTGTGTTAAATAGATAATTATTCATTATCAAACTAAATATAAAAAGTAATAGGGGGAAATATTATGAGGAAGAGTATCTTACGTTTAGTTAAAGTAATGGGTGGCTTAGCAGGAATGATGACAAAAATTACTGAAGAATCACCAGAATACTATGCTTTAAATTGTTTAACTGATGAAGAAGCTGATGTTGCAGCATCTTTAGGCTTAAGAAAGCCAAGAAAACTTGATTATGTAGCGAAAAAATGTGGTAAATCCGAGGAAGAAACTAAGAAAATACTTAATCGTCTTGGATATTTAGGAGTAATTAAAATTTATACTGAAAATAACGAAACATTATATTTCATGCAAATTTTTGCTCCAGGTACACTTGAGATGATGGTTGGATGTACAGAAAACGTTAAAGAACATCCTGAAATCGCTAAAGCTTTTGAAGCTTATACTCGTGGTCTTATGGAAACTATGGGAACTATGCTTCCTTATGGTCAAAGTATGATGAGAGTTATTCCTATTGAATCTGCTATTGCAAGCGATACTAAAGCTATCCCTTATGATAAAATTTCTTATTATTTAGATAAATATGATATCTATTCTGTTTCACCTTGTTCGTGCCGTCGTTCAAGAAGATTACTTGGCGAAGGTTGTGGACACTTAGAAGACGAAATGTGTGTTCAACTTGGAAGTGGTGCTGAATATTTTATTAAAACCGGTAAAGCTAGACAAATCACTAGACAAGAAGCTGAAGAAATTTTTAGAAAAGCTGAAGAAAATGGCTTAATGCACCAAATGCCTAACTTAGAAGGTGCTGGAGAATCTGCTGCTATTTGTAATTGCTGTGGTTGTTCATGTTTTGCTATTCGTATTTCTAATATGTTTAATTGTCCAGATGCAGAAAGAAGTAATTATCACGCTGAAATTAATCAAGATAATTGTGTTGCTTGTGGTCAATGTGTTGAAAATTGTCCTGTTAATGCTATTAAATTAGGGCAAAAATTATGTACAAAAACTCCATTAAAAACTGAATATTATGACAAAGTTAGAAATACTATTTGGGGTAAAGATAAATGGAATGTAAATTACCGTGAAAATAGAGAAGATACTTTAGAAACTGGAACAGCTCCATGTAAAACTGCATGTCCTGCTCATATAGCTGTTCAAGGTTATATTCGTTTAGCTTCTCAAGGTAGATATAAAGATGCTTTAGAATTAATTAAGAAAGAAAATCCATTCCCAGCAATTTGTGGTAGAATTTGTCCTCATAAATGTGAAGATGCTTGTACACGTGGTCAAATTGATAAAGGCGTTGCAATTGATGAAATTAAGAAATTTATTGCTGATAAAGATAAAAATAGTAGTGATCGTTTTGTCCCTACTAAAAAACATGATTACACATCTAAGCATATTGCTGTTATAGGATCTGGCCCAGCTGGATTAAGTGCTGCTTATTATTTAGCAGTTGATGGTTATGATGTTACAGTATTTGAAAAAGAAGATAAATTAGGTGGTATGATGACACTTGGTATTCCTTCTTTTAGACTTGAAAAAGAAGTAGTTGAAGCTGAAATTGATATTTTACGTGAACTAGGTGTCAAATTCGTAACAGGTGTAGAAATTGGCAAAGATAAAACCATTGATCAACTCAAAAAAGAAGGATTTGATGGATTCTATCTTGCTATTGGTGCTAGTCAAGGAAGAAAACTTGGTATTGAAGGCGAAGACGGAGAAGGAGTTATTCTTGGTGTTGACTTCCTTAAAAATGTCGCTCTTAATAAACAAAAACCTTTACATGGGAAAGTAGTTGTTATTGGTGGTGGAAATGTTGCAATTGACGTTGCTAGAACTGCTACTAGAGTTGGGGCTGAAACTGTAAATATGTACTCTTTAGAAAAAAGAGAAGAAATGCCTGCACTTGAAGAAGAAATTGAAGAGGCAGAAAGCGAAAACGTCATTATTAATAATGGATACGGCCCAAAACGTATTATTGTCAAAGATGGCAAAGTCGTTGGTATAGAATTCAAAAAATGTGTTTCCGTATTTAACGAAGAAGGTAAATTTGCTCCAAAATATGATGAGAATGATGCAATTACTATTGAAGCTGATTATGTACTTGTTTCTATAGGACAAAGAATTGAATGGGGCAAATTGCTTGAAGGAACAAATGTTAAGTTAAATAAAAATAACACAGTTTCAGTTGATGAATTCTATGTTACTGGTGAAAGTAATATTATTGCTGGTGGTGATTGTGTAACTGGTCCTAAATTTGCAATTGATGCAATTGCTAGCGGTAAAGAAGGTGCTATATCTATTCATAGAGCTGTTTGGCCAGGTCAAACTCAAAAATATGGTAGAGATAGAAGAAAATATATCTCTCTTGATAAAGATAATCTTGAAATATCTGGTTATGATAATGTAAAACGTCAACGTCCATTATCAATCAAAGAAAATCATGGTACATTTAAAGATACTAGAGCTACATTTACAGAAGAACAAATGAAACTTGAAACATCTCGTTGTTTAGGTTGTGGTGCTGCAAAAGTTGATACATATATGTGTATTGGTTGTGGACAATGTACAACAAAATGTAAATTTGATGCTATCAAATTAGTAAGAAACGAGAAAACTGTTGAAGGTAAAGTTTATGAAAAATTACCAATCGAAATGGCAAAACATGCTATTAAACGTGCTGGTAAAATAATCATAAAACCTATTACACCTAAAAAATAAAATATGCATGAATTAGGAATTGTATTTCAAATAGTTAATACATTAAAAAAAGTAGTTGAGGAGGAAAATCTTCCTGCTATTGATACTGTTGTTCTTCAAGTTGGACAGTTATCTGGAGTTATTCCAATTTATTTAGATGAATGCTGGCCAGCTGCCACAGATAAACATACTTTTTTCAAGGATACAAAATTAAAAATTGAAGTAATTCCAGGCCTTGGAAAATGTAAAAATTGTGGAGAAGTTTTTAATATCATTGATAACGAAGGTTATTGTCCAAAATGTAATTCATTTGAAAAAGATATCTTATCTGGAAGAGAGTTTTTAATAAAAGAAATTTTGGTACCTGAAGTTGTAGAAGAAACAGTAGAAGAGACAAAAAAATAAAATACAAAATGGTGAGTAAAATCATCCTTTTGTTTGATAGAATTTATTTTGATACAAAAAAATAATTAAAATTCTATGAAAATAATTGAGTTTTGCAGACTTTTTTTGAATAAGATGGACATTTTGCAAAACATAAAGATATTTTAAAGTTATTTTTTTATTATAAGAAAGATATTTTTATAAAAAAATATTAATAAATTTTACTAATTAAAATAGTAAAAAAGCATGCATAAAATCGAACTTTTTTTACGTTTATTACCTTGAAAGTTCCACATTAAAATTAGATAATATTAATATGATTAAAAAAGTTACCACAGTTGGTAAAAGTAAAGAACTTATGGGTTCTATTCCAACAGTTAGATATACTCATCCAGAGTATGTTTTTATTGCGACAGTAAATGCTCGTTGCTCTAAATATGAACTTTTTATTAAGGAAGGGGATTATGTTAAGTGTTTTCAAAAAATAGGTATGCGTCATGGACCTTTTTTTGATCAACCAATTCATAGTACAGTCTCTGGCACATTTGTAGGATTAGAAAAGCATTATCATCGTAGTGGAAAAGAAGTTGAATTTATCAAAATTAAAAATGATTTAAAAAATACTAGCGATGATTCTGTTTTTGAAAGAACTGAAACTCAAATAGCAAATCTTAGTAGAAAAGAAGCAATAGAAATTATTAAAGATACTGCTAATGTTGGATTAGGTGGCTCTTCATTTCCAAGTTATATAAAGTTACCAATTGATAAAGAAATCGACACATTATTAGTTAATGGTATTGAATGTGAGCCTTATATTACTGCAGATCATCGTTTAATGCTTGAATTTCCTAATAGAATTATCAATGGAATTAGATATTTAATGGAAATTTTTGATATTAAAAAAGCTTATATTTGTATTAAATCTAAATATAAAGATATCAAACTTGTTTATCATGAATTATTAAAAGGATATGAAAACATTGAAGTTAAGTGCGTTAAAAATTATTATCCACAAGGCTGGGAAATTGCGATGATTAAAGAAGCTTTGGGAATTGAAATACCTAGTGGTCATCTTCCTAGTGAATATGGAATAATGAATTTTAATGTTTCAACTATCGTTGGCATTTATAAAGCTTTAAGACATAATATGCCAGTTGTAAAAAGAAATATTACTATAACAGGTGATGGTATTAAATATCCTAAGAACTTTAGAGTTGTTGTTGGTACTCCCTTAAGTGATTTAATTCCATTATGTGGTGGTTATAAAGATGAAAATATTGATAAAGTTTTCATTATGGGTGGACCTATGATGGGAGCTAGTGTCCCAAGTGATGATGTAATAATTACAAAGACTGTTACTTCAATTATTGTTTTAAATAAAAAAGATTATATAGAAGAACCATGTGTTCGTTGTGGAAGTTGCGTTTTAAGTTGTCCTGTAGGGTTAAAACCTGTCGAAATTATGAACGCAATGAAAGCAAAAGATAGACAATTAGTAAAAACTTTAAATCCTTTAAAGTGTATTGAATGTGGATTATGTACATATTCTTGTACATCTCGTATTAATGTTACTGATCGGGTTAGAAAAGGAAAGGTGATAGCAAAATTATGAAATTTATAAAAGAATCATCTCCTCATATTAGAAGAAAAGATAGTGCGTGGCAAATGATGCTTGATGTAATAATTGCATTATTACCTACTTTTATTTTTAGTGCTGTAATTTTTCCATTTAATACTCTTATTAATTTCTTTATAATTGCAGTAATTATGTGTTTAGCTGAATTTATTTTTATAGGTTTAACACATATGAAGCCAAAAGATGGAGAAAAGCATACTTTTAAAGAAAAATTTGAATACGCTTATAAAGGACATTATCAATTAGTTAATTTAATATCGCCTCTTGTTACAGCCATGATTTATACATTAATTACTCCTAGTGGAGCACCTATTTATAGTGTAATAGTTGGAGCTTTAATTGGAATAATTTTAGGTAAATTAGTTTTTGGTGGATTAGGTAATAATATATTTAATCCTGCTGCTGTTGGTATGGTTGCTGCTAAATTATCGTTTGGATCAAATTATGGAAAATATTTAGCCTTACCTTCTTGGTTTAATAGTATACCAAATACATCAATGGGTGGAACTTTACTTGGAAATATTTCAAGTCTTGGATACGAATCTATTAATAATGTTAATTTCTTAGATATGTTTTTAGGTAAGATGCCTGGTACTCTTGGAGAAGTTTATACTGTTACTATTTTAATTGGTTTAATTTATTTAATTTTTAGAAAAACAGTGGACTTTAGAATACTTTTTTCATATTTTGGCTCGTTTTTACTAATGATGATTATTGCAGGTTTATGTATAAATTCAATTCTTCCACGAGTTAATGTTATGAATTTTACACTATTTGAATTACTTAGCGGCGGTGTCATTTTCGGGGGTGTCTTTATGTTTACTGATCCAGTAACATCGCCTTTAACTAGACCTAGTAGAATAATACATGGAATGATTGGTGGCTCCTTAACAGTACTTATAAGACTATTTGGAGCTCTTCCTGAAGGCGTTGCTATCTCTTTACTTATTGCAAATATGTTTGCTCCTGTACTTGATTTTCCAAAATGGAGCAATACTAAATATACTTATAAAAATATAATTGCTATGGCTTTAATTTTTATAATACCAACTATTATTATGATAATTAGTTTACTTTTTGGAGGTGTAGTTAAATAATGAAAAAAGATATTTTACACTGCTTAAAAGTAGGTGGAATTTTATGTGCTATTGGATCAATAAGTGCTTTATTAATTGCTGCTACTAATATGCTTACTAGTGGTGCAATTAGTAAACATGAAAAAGAAAGAGAAGAAAAAGCTCTTAAGGAAGTTTTTATTGATAAAGATGGAATTGTTCCTAATGATTTAGTTATTGGTGATAAAACTGAATTAAAGAATTTAGATTCTAAATATCAAAAATTATTATGTTACTGGAATCCTAAATCTAGCGATGAAATAGATGATATTGATAATAAATATGGTTATGTTTTTAAAACCGAAGGTTCTGATAAAAATAATTATGGAACAATTACAATGCTTGTAGTTATTAATAATGATTATTCATTTGGAAGAATTTCTATTATTAAAAATAGTGAATCATATGCTACAACGGTTCAAAAAGATTATGTGGATCAATATAATGCCGGAAATAGATTATTAACTGATGTTACTTGTGGAGCAACTTATGGAGCTACTGTTATAAAAGAGATGGCTGAAAGTGCTTCTAATTATGTTAAGGAGGTTTTAAATAATGGAAAATAAAACTTCACATAAAGAGAATTTCTTAAAAGGAATTATTTCTGAAAATCCTTTATTTGTTTCTATTTTAGGAACTTGCCCTGCTTTAGCTACTACAAGAAGTTTAGAATCAGCAATAGGAATGGGTATTTTATTTACAATAGTTTTAATTTGTTCTAATTTATTAATCTCTTTATTAAGAAAAATTATACCTGAAGAAGTTAAAACCCCTGCTTATATTGTCGTTATTGCAACTTTTGTTACTATAGTTGGAATGCTTACAAATGCTTATTTACCTGAACTTTATGATACTTTAGGAGTTTACATCTCTTTAATTGTTGTTAATTGTATTGTTTTAGGTAGAGCAGAAGCTTATGCTAGTAAAAATAAACCTTTAGATTCTTTAATTGATGCTTTAGGAATGGGTATTGGTTATTCTTTATCAATTATGTTAATGGGATTAATTAGAGAAACATTAGGAACAGGAATGATAACTTTTGGTGATATTTTTACCTTTATTCCTCGTTTTTCTATTCCTTTATTAGCTTATGTTAATAGTGCTGGAGTTACAATTTATGATTATTCAATAGGTTTATTTACTCAACCAGCCGGAGCATTTATTGTATTTGCCATAATTTTAGCGATTTTAGCATTTAAAAAGAATCGTAAAGAAGAAAATGAGAAAGCTACTCAACTTTTATTAAAGAAAAAGAAAAAAGAGGAAGAAGCTAAACTTAAAGAAATGGAAGGAGCTAATAAATAATGGAATACCTTGTTGCATTTCTTTTAGGCATTATTAATGCTATGCTTGTTCAAAATACTATTTTATCTAAATTTTTAGGTATATGTCCTTTTTTAGGCGTTAGTAAAAAGCCGGAATCTTCAATCGGAATGGGTTTTGCAGTTTTATTCGTTATAACTTTATCTACAGTTATTTGCTGGCCTATTTATCAATATATTTTAGTACCAGCTGGTATTCCTTTTATGGACACAATTGTATTTATATTAGTTATAGCTTCTTTAGTTCAAATATGTGGTTTATTTATTAAGAAATTCTCACCATCTTTATATAAATCTTTAGGTATTTATTTACCTTTAATTACAACTAATTGTGCAGTTTTAGGTACAGTTCAATTAAATAATTCTTTAACATTTTTAAATTCTATTAGTAATGCATTAGGTACATCATTTGGATTCATGCTTGTTATATTTGTTTTTAGTTGTATTAGAGTTCGACTTGATAATTCAAATGTTCCTAAGGCTTTTAAAGGACTGCCAATTGCTTTAATTACTGCAGCAATTATGGCTTTAGCTTTTGTTGGGTTAGTCTTTAATTTTGTTAATTAATTATGAAATGGGTTTATTTAACAATAGCTATTGTATTAATTATAGTATTAGTTGCAATTTTCTTTATTACATATTATTTAAATAAAAAAACTCTAATTCCTAAAGGATGTGAAGATATATTAATTAATAAAGAAAATTGTTCATCTTGTAAGAATTATGAATGTGATTTGAATGGTATTAAAGATAAAAATGAAAAGGAGGATAAATAATGTATATATTGTATGCTTTACTTATATTAGCAGGATTATCATTACTTTTAGGAATATTGGTGACAATATTTAGTAAAATTTTATATGTAAAAGAAAATACTAGAGTAGAAGAAATTACAAAGATGTTACCAGGATATAATTGTGGAGCATGTGGGTATCCTGGATGTAGTGGTATGGCAGAAGCTTTAGTTAATAAAAAGGAAGCAACTCCTGATAAATGTAAACCTAGTAAAAAAGAAAATAAAGAAAAGATAATGAATTATCTAAAAGAAAATTCTCAAGGAGATAAATAATAGATGAATAAAAGAAAATCTTTTATTCTCTTTTTTATTTCATTATTTTTATTTGGTTGTAATTCTAAAAATACATTTATTTCAAAGAATTATTTTAGCTTTTCAACTATATTTAATATAAATGTGTATCAAGATATTGATGATTCTAAATTTTATAAAATTGAATCTATATTAGATAAATATAATAAATTATTTGATCCTTTTAATAATTATAGTGGAGTTAATAATATATATACTATTAATCATTCTAAAGAAGAAATTAAAGTAGATGATGAATTATATAAAGCTATAAAATTAGCTGATAACTATTATAATTCATCATTAAAAAATTATTTTAATCCATATTTAGGAGAATTTACTTTTGAATATAAAAAAATATATGAAGAATATATTAATAATAAAGATAATAAAATTGTATATTTAGATGAAGCATACATCGAAAAATCTTTAAATAATTTAAATAATTTTAAATTAATATTTAATGACAAAGAAAAAACTATTAAAAGAGATGGAGATTCTTTAATTGATTTAGGAGCTTTTGCAAAAGGATATGTATTAAATGAATTAAAGAATTTTATGAAAGAAGAAAATATTGAGTATTATTTACTAAATGGTGGGAGTAGTAGTGTTTATTTAACAACTAATCCAAATAGAGTAGATAATAATTTTTTAGTAGGTCTTAGATATCTAAATAGAAAAGGGATAGAAACAAAAAATAATAGTATTGGTATATCAAGTATTTTTGAGAAACTTATTGAAGTAGATGGTAATAAATATTCCCATATAATAAATCCGTTAACTGGATTAAGTGAATGTAATTATGATTTTAGTGTTGTTATACATGAAGATCCTATTTTAAGTGATATTCTTTCAACATCTTTAATGCTTATTAAAGATGAAAATATTATTAATAAATTAAAAGATGAATATAATTTTAAATATAGTTTATTTAAAGATAAAAAAATAATTTATTCATCTAATGATATAATTTTAGTAGATTATTAGTATGAAAGATTTTATTAAAAAATATAAGTTCGATATCATAATTGTCGTTATTTTATTAATAACCTCGCTATTTGGCACTTTTTTTATAAAATTTTATAGTAGAGCAAATGACAATATTGCTTATGTTTATTGTGAAAATCAATTAATCCATAAGATTGATTTAAATAAAGAAGAGGAAGAAAGATTTTTAAATATAAATGGTAAAAATGGAATTATGACACTTTCAATTAAGAAAAATGAAATAAAAGTTATTGAAAGTAGTTGTCCAAAAAAAGATTGTATAAAACATGGGAAAGCTACATCTTTAAATCCAATAATTTGCGCTTATAATGAAGTTTATATAGAACTTAATGGGTATAAAGACGTTGATATAGAGTTAGGATAAGTATGAAATTAAGTGTTAGAGATATAACGACAATAAGTTTATTAACTTCTTTGTGTATAGTATTAAGTGTTATTGATAGCTATATACCTAACTTTATTGTTGGTATGAAACTAGGAATAGCTAATATTATTGTTTTAGTTTCTTTATATACTTATGGATTTTTACCAACTTTATTTATAAATATTATTAGGGCAATACTTGCTAGTTTCTTAAGAGGAACTTTCTTATCAATGGGATTTATGATGAGCTTAATGGGAGCGTTATTTTCTTTATTTATTATGGCTTTATTAAAGAGATTTCTTAAGAAATTACATATTATTGGAATAAGTGTAATTGGATCTGTTATACATTCATTAGCGCAAATAATTGTTGGATGTGTTTATATGGGAACTAGTGCGTTTTTTTATTACTTACCAATATTGAGTTTTACATCAATAATCACTGGTGTTTTTATAGGAATAATTGCAAACTATATTTTAAAATTAAATATAATTAAAAAAGAATAGATATTTAATGAACTTTATATTTTCTTAAATTGTATTGAAGGTAATGTTAATATATAAATATAAAAATATATTTTATATGAAAAAGAGGATGCTATATGAATAAAATAAAGAATTTAAATATTCCTGAAAAAGTTAAAGAAATAATACCAATTATTGTTGGTAGCTGCTTATTAGCTTTATCAAATACAATATTTATTGTTCCTTTCGATATTGTAAAAGGTGGAATGACATCTATTGCAATGATGATTTCTAACTTATTAATGCCATTTATTGGAATAAATACAACAGATATAGTTTTATGGATAATTAATATTATTTTATGGCTTGTTGCTTTATTTTTAATTGGTAAAAAGTTTGCTATGTCGACTTTAGTTGGAACAATAGCGTATTCAACTTTTTTAACTATATTTTTAAGATTAAATTTAGTTGGTAGATGGGGATTATTATCTTATTACAATGAAGGAGATACTACTGCTAAGTTAATATTATTTGGATTAGCTGGTGGTGTAATTGGTGGATTTGGTGCTTCATTATGCTTTATGGGAAAAGGATCTACAGGTGGAAGTGATGTTATCTCAGTTGCTTGCGTAAAATATTTTAATATAAAACAAGATGTGGCTACATTAACAATAGATGTTATTACTATTATATTAGGATTTATTTTGTATAAAAGCTGGGGGAAATTAGATTGTGTCCCTTTGTTGTAGGTCTCCCTAAAATTAAATACAATTAAGTATTACTTCCAAAAATTATATTTGC
>CAKPNG010000025.1 GCA_934168325.1 uncultured Bacilli bacterium | reverse complement strand
CTTGCAAATATGGTTTTCGGAAGTAATACTTAATTGTATTTAATTTTAGGGAGACCTACAACAAAGGGACACAATCAGAAAGGACAGTAGGCTTTGATGTCTTCGCAATAATCCATAACGCCATCGAGTTTGGGGAGAATGGCTTCGATCTCTTCGTCCGTCATAAGCTCTGGCGATTTGATTTTCCTCACCACTTCCATGACATCGGTAGCGCGCTTTTTGCAGCAATTGCGCCCTGGACAGTACTTGCACCAACTGCCGCTTCTGGCTATTGGATCGTCGCTCAAGGCATTCATTACCGCAGGAATCAGACTTTCACGCTCCCATTTTTCGAGTTCTTCGACTGTGCATGTGTACTCGGAAACGTTGTGAATTCGCTCTTGGTAAATAACGAAGCGCACATATCTGATCGGATAAAATGCCTTATAGGTTTTCAATAGCTGGTTGCCGTAAATGGCGAGTTGGCTATTGAGTTCCCCAAGAGCATCATCGTAAGCCGTAACCTTTATGAAGCCCGTCTTATTGTCGATTATGGTTAGCGTGTCTGATGCTATGATTCCGCAATCCAAAGTCCCATGCGTGTCTGGCGCATAGTCCATCTCAAGCAGATGCTCAATCAACACGACTGGCTTCTCTCCTGTTCTTTTCTCCTCGTAATTGACTGTGCTTATAACGTAATTCGCATAGCCGTTTGCGAGGCGTTCCATTTCGTCCGAATAATGCTTGAAACCTTTTTTGATCTCGTCTATCGACATATCGCCTGCCGAATCATAATCCTCGAGTTTCAAACTTTTCTTGATATACATCTCTGCAAGCAAATGGCATTCGGTACCAAACTCCGACGCTTCGTTGGTTTCATCAGGCTTGACTGCCAGATACCTAGTGGCATAGCCGCAATGGAACCACTCTTTACTACTAGGGGCGAGAATGCTGTGTTTTCTTTCGGCACTCATAGCACGCACCTCCCATATTCTTTTTGTTGGCTGAACGCGACAACACGTCTTTTGCCAAAGCCTTGCTCAAAGCGGATAGGAACAATAACGCACCGATAAGTTCCGCGTCGTTGAGTTCGGGTTTGCCTCTGGCTACTTTGTTTTGAGAGTCCATAACTCTACCTCCTTGTGATAATTCGGAATGGCTTTCTGCCTTCCTGTACTTCAATGGACAAGTAAGTTTTGGACTGCTCACTTTTTGCTCGACTTTTTTAGAATTTTTCTGAAATTCGTTTTTTCATGTATTCAAATGCCTTGACTCTCCTGCGCTGGACTGTAGCTCTTGGCACATTAACAGCCTTTGAGATATCGGCATCGGATTTGGAATGGGAATAATAAAGTACGACAATGGTCCTATCCAATTCGCTGAGCTCGTTAAGCAGGTCTTCCACTGCCTTTTTCCTTTCGGCTTTGATTTCCTCTTCGATAAGCGCATCGAGAACTGTTGCGGAATCGTCTGCTATATCGATGTAAATAGGATCGCCGTTGTCATGGAAGCCTATGGGCTCATCCAAAGACAATGCGTTTCCTGTCCAGCTGTAATCCGTTACCTCTTTGTCTGGATCGTTGGGGTCTTGCTTATATGGGCAATGCCTGCAATCGGCGGTACAGCGTTTGACTCCGTATTTTTCCGATGGCACTTTGCAACGTCCTTCCCTGATTTTTTGGAGTCTTTCTTTCCTGCGCTCGTTTCGCCAAAAGTAGAAATACTCGCGTTCGCAGGGCACATAAATTCTGCGATTATTAAATTCTTCGAAATAAGGGATGTAAAATAGCTGCCCTTCCGAAGATTTGTCAGCGTTGTAAATTGCTAACGCTTGCTCGACTTCTTCTTTGCTCAAATAGAATTCTTTTAAATTTTTATATGTCATAAAGACACCTCCATCGTTTCGTTAGATGGAGATGCCTTCACTGCCAACCTAGTCGTAACTTGCCGAAAAAGGGTGCAACAAAAAGAAGGTGGTGTTATTAGGACATTCCATCTTTATTTGTGCAGCCTTCCTGATTGCGACAGTTGGCTTGCGATATGTATTTTGGTGTCCACGCAACGATCTAGAATTGGACACCGAACAAGAAATAGCTAGTTTCTTGACTCATATTGATGCATTTTCGAGTTCAATTAGAAAAACTTCGAGTTCTCGCAGTTTATTTCTTGAAAAGCGACAACGCTTGTGATATAATTAATGCAAATACATGATTGCTATCAATTACAAAATCATTATAAACTAGGCAGCATTTTTAATAGGGAGCTCACAGGAGTCGTGTTTCAGCTCCCACGAGGAAAAGGAGGCAAGGAAAATGAAGCTATGTGATATATTTTCCATTATGGAAGCTCATTTAGATCATTTGGTTGATGCATCAGAGACACGCAAAACGAACACTAATCGTGTTTATACATTTCTAAATGCATTTTTAGATGACGCAGATGATGATAAGAATCCTATTTATTCAAAAACAGAGGATTTTATACGAAAGGTTTATCGTGGTGCAGAGCCTCTACCAGTGGACTGTGCTCAATTCTATTTAGCGCACCTATCTTCTATGGCATTCGAAGAGTTTATTTCTGGGATCGAAGACAGCGTAATGTTTAATATTATTGATGAATTAGGTAAGCATGACGAGCACCTTACAATTTCTAACTTTGCAGAGGACTTCACTGAATTAATGAGAAGGACTTTGTATAACATTGTTAATTTTCCAGAATCGTCAAGCATTCGTTATGCCGATTTCATTGGTGAGAATAAAGTTAAAATTGGAGACAGGACTTTGAATTTGCCTCCAGAGTTAGTTACCCCTGATGTGACTCAGATGTCTGAAAATAAATATGTTGATGCTTTGCTGGAGGTTTATTCTCATGACACGAACACTGAGATTCACTCTGTTGCAGATTTGCAGGCATTACCACTCGAATATTCGAAGCATTTCAAAATGCAAAGACAATACTTCTATAGTGCGGAAAGCGTGCTTCATCAAATAAGAGACATATTTAAAGACGGAATTACGGAATTTAACGCATTAAAAAAGAGACTTACGAAGGTGTCGAAACACTACTTCTTGTCCCTTGCAAAACTGGGGTTGAAAAAATCAACAAAGTTTTAATTCATGTAACAATACTTAATTATTCAAAATCATATTTAGGAAGACCGAATAATGGCCTAATTGGCCCGAGCGAAAAACAAGGCATTATTCACATGCTTGTAAACGACGGAAAAATAGAATGGTTGGTGAACGATGATGAAACTTTATAATTCAAGTTTTGAAATATCGTTGAGAGTCTTGATTCTTTTAGACGTATATCAGAAAGCTCTATCTTTGGATTCGATTAAAGAAATCGATATTCTCTCCACTTACTGCAAGTATTACAACATCGGTGATACAAATCTTCATGGAGACAGCAGCTATACTTTATCCGAAATTGCAGCACGAAGAGAATTAATTAACGACGCATTGAAATCTCTCGTATTGCAAGGATACATTGACCTCAAAGTTTCACCAGATGGTTTTCTTTACTCAATCAATTCTGTGGGCTCTGAAATTCATAAACAAATGACTTCTGATTATGCTACTGAATACGAAAAATCAGTAAAATTAGTAAAGAAAAAGATATCAAATCTTTCATCAAAAGAAATAAACAATTTGCTCTACTGCACCATAAGGAGGAACTAGTATGTTACACATAGATAAATTAGAAGTAACAGGAAACCAACGAGTATCGGTTATCGAGTTTGCCCAAAATCTGACTCTTATAATGGGAAAATCCGAAACTGGAAAATCAACAATATATAAATGTATTGATTATCTTTTTGGTGCGAAAAGCGATGAATTGCATCGACCTTTCCTGACTTCAACTGGATATGACACCATTACAGGATATTTTTCTTCTGATTTAGGCAAGGTAAAAATCACTAGAAAAATAGATTCAAAGAAATTTACGATAGAAACTGATATAGAGGAAATTGACGCAACTAAAGAATATACTATTGACACAAAAAAGCCTGAATGGATTGGCAATATTTTCAATCTGCTTATCGGCGTTCCAAAAGGTCTCAAAATACCATGGAGTAACGATGGTAAAATGAAGCTATTTTCTTGGCGTACTGTAAAACAGGCATTCATGATTCATGAAAAGAAAGCTGATACTGAAGAATCAGTTATTATGCCCACAATCAATACTGATCGAACAGCTTTTCTTTCAAATCTGCTTTATTTGCTTTATAAAACCGATTTTACTGATTTTGATGCCGAAGAAGGAACGCGCATTAAAAAGATTAGAAAAGCTGCAATTCAAAAATATATCAAAAGTAAAAAGGATATAATCACTCAAAAAATGCTTGAATTACAAGGCCAATTAGAAGGTATATCTTTGAACGATGATAACATTGATTCTCTGATATCTGATATCAAAAATAGCCTCGAAAAAATAAAACAATCAATTCAATTGGCTGTTTCTAACGACCAAGTTGTTTCAAAACAAATCATTGAGTTGCAACAACGCTCTAATGAAATCGAAATTGCGCTTAAGAGATTTGAAACATTAGATGGCCAATACACCTCTGATATCAAACGTTTAAGTTTCATAGTCGACGGGGAGAAAATAACATCACCTATCCCCAAAAAGAAAAAATGTCCATTTTGTAATGGACAAATCGAAACAAACAATCATGGCTCTTATATCGAATCAGCAAGAGCCGAATTATCAAAAACCCTTGAAAATGCAAACGAACTAAACGAAGCCAAAAAAGATTTATTTGATGAAATGCAAGAAATAACAAGAAAATTATCAGAACTTAATCAACAAAAAGATGAGATTCAACATACTCTAAATGACGATTTGGTCCCAGTTCAAGATAATTTGGAATCACAATTGCAAATTTATTCTCAAATCATTGAATGCAAAAAGGCACTTTCACTATATGCTGAAATGGATTCTACATATGATGAAGATTTTGTTGAATATGACAAAGTCGATGCCGAAATTGATTATAAACCAAAGACTTTGTTTGAAGCGGATTTTGCGGACAAAATAGCTTCTTATTTTAAATCTCTATTAGCAGCTACATATTTTAAACCAATAGATACAGTGGTATTTGATATGACTTTGTTTGACGTAATCGTCAACGATAATCCTAAACCAAATCGAAGCAAAGGCTATGCTGCTTATCTTAATTCTCTTCTTGTTTTGTCTTTAAGAAGTTACTTTAACGAACGTGCAGAACTTAATCCCCACTTCTATTTGCTGGATTCACCTTTACATGGTTTGATGACAGAAACAAGTGATGAAAACAATGAAGATGAATTAAGAAAAGGTTTCTTCAACTATGTGTTTAATAACTATGGTAATGATCAAATTATTATCATAGAAAACACTGAAGACAAAGAACTGCCCCATGTTGAATATGACTCCCGTTACGTAAAAGTATATACATTTACTAAGGATAAACAAAAAGGCAGATATGGCTTCTTAGATGGTGTTTTCCAAAATTAGGAGGATAAACAAAATGATAAGTTATAATAAATTATGGAAGCTTCTTATAGACAAAAATCTAACAAAAAAACAGCTTTCTGAAGCAGCATGTCTTAGTTCTTCTACTATGTCAAAGTTAAAAAAAGGTGAGAATCTTACAACTGATGTTCTTTGTAGAATTTGCAAAACTCTTGAATGCGACTTCAAAGACATAATGGAATACGTAAGAAAATAATAAATAGCGACTTAACTCAAATTCTGAGTTGGGTCGTTTTTTATTTGGAAAGTAACATTATTTGAGGCTTTAGCCTCTTTTTTGATTCATATAATCTTTGAAAAGTCAAGCTTTTTCTTGCACATTAGATGAAATTAATAGTTTTTCTCGAAATTTTGTGATATAATAAAATATATTTATTCAAAAGCAGCCTTAAGGAGCATTTATATGACATATTCATACAATAAACTTTGGAAATTGTTAATTGACAAAAAAATGAAAAAGAAAGACCTAGAAGCTGTTGCTGGTATTGCATCATCTACAATCGCAAAAATGAGTAATGAGCAAGCTGTCAGCATGGATGTTTTGGGGAGAATTTGCCAAGTCCTAAAATGCAACATTGGTGATATTGTAGATATAATTTATTAAATAAAAGAGGTACATATATGAATATTTATTTTTTAACTGAAGAAAAGCCAAAAATCTCAACACTAATTTCCATTCTTAATATTTATAAACATGATTTTGGTGTTGACTATGCAATTACTGGAGACATAAAGATATTACCAATTTTCAATGATTCGCGATTTTCTTTTACATATAAATTAACTAATGTTAGCGTTAAAAATATAGACAATATTTTTATAAAAACTGTAAGTGGCGGCTCTAGCTTCCTAGACTATCTTTTTTTAGTCCAAGAAAACGAACCAATTGAAGGCAAAGATAATAACTTAGTTTTTGCCGTAGAAGAAACAAAGACAAGCGACGATGAATCTAGAAACACTGGAGTATATCAAAGATGTTCTAAATTTATCTATATAAAAGCATTTTATGATGTCCCTCTTTATATGTTATACAATGATGAGCTAGGATTGAGAGAAAATAAAAAACCAAGTGATACAAGTATACTTGGCACAAATATGCTATTAACAAATGGAGTAAAAATTGTTGGAAAGCCTATAGATAGATGGTTTGCACCCTTCACAAGCATTGATGAATTAATAAGCTTTAAAAACAATATGAGAAGACCTCCTGCTGGAAATACACCAATACTTATCAATAAATATCCTAATAAAATAACGATTTCTGGAAGACTTGATAAGCCAAACAATATCGGCAAAATTGCTCATGATCCCAATATTGGAGCATTGTCTTATATTTCATATACATTAAGGCAACTAGGTTGGGATCAAGAAATAGAAATAATAGATCATCATGTAGATCAAGCATCAGTTCGTAATAACAGCAAAAACAAATTCTTGTCTATTTGTAATATGCTAAACGCATCAATGGAAGGAATAATTATGCCAGAGAATTATGAATTACCCGATTCATATTGGCATTATGAAGTTCAGTCAGAAAAAGTCGCATCGATTTTATTTCATGTTTGCTGCGAAGATATAGGTTTAAAAGAAGTATATCAGAACCACGCTGGCTGTGAGCGTGGATACTTCAAAACGTTTGATAATGTATTAGAAACTCTCCCTAAAAAATGTGGCGAGGATAAGAATGGCAATCTGATTGCTATAAGAGACAAGAATGCATTTGCAAACAATAAAAGAGATTTGTTAATTCCTGATGTAATAATGCGTGATGATAATAGCAGAACGATATATCTTATGGAAGGTAAAAAAATCAGTACTCTTGCAAATGGTTTAAGAGAAATTGAAGAATATGATGATATTGAAAAACTTTATATAAATAGATTTTTTCCAGGATACGCAGTTAAACGCTATTTAACAATTTTTGGTGGAAATTTAAATAGCCTTCCTGACACTAAAGTTCTCCTTTATCTTAATTCAAATGGAAAAATTATTTTAAATGAAATAGCTGAACCAGAATTGACTAAAAGATTAAAAGATATATTCTAATTTATAAAAATTGTAGGTAGATTGGTTATCTACCTACTTTTCTTTTCTAAAAATCAAAATATATTGATGAATTTGATTAGCAACAAAACTAAATGGATATCCGTAAGGATATAATTTTGCACTTTCATCAGCCCAAATGCGCATTCCTTTATAATATAATCCTTCTATTTTATTTATTTCATTCGAAACCTCATAATGGAGCATGTTTAGCTCTTTTTCTTTGGGCTGTAAATCCTTGATGAAAACTATGACATGCCCATGTTTTTTTATTTTTGGCAAAATAAATTCAATAGACTTTCTAAGTGAAATTAAAAATTCATTACGATGCATATTACCTAGATCAAGATCGCTATTAGTAAACGGCGTCGCTGTTTTACCATAAATAGATATATCACCACCAGTTTTTGTTTTAGACATCATATTGCTATAAGGGGGATCTATAAGTAATAAGCTAATTTGATCTCCTTGAAGTAAATCGCCCATCTTTTTATCGTCTTGTAGTATCGTTAAAGAATCGCCACAACAAGTCTTAAATATAGGTAATTGCAATTTACTTGCAGCCAATTTATAAGCGTCAATATATTCTTGGTTTAAATCAATTCCAACAGCTTTTCTTTTACATAGTGCGGCTCCAAGCAATGTACCACCCACTCCCATAAAACTATCAAATACAAGTTCGTTTTCTTTTGTGAAAAAACATATTATATCTCTCATTAGCTGTGGTGGCTTAGGCGTTGGATGAATCTTTCTTATATCATGAGCGTAACCTTCTTTACCTTTAGTTGGATATTTCGTAAAAAACACTGAATTAATAAAGTAAGTCCACTCTTGGCCAGATAAGCAATTTAATTTATTATCTAAATTATATCTTCTTCCATCTGGCATAATAACACTTTTTTTAGTCTTACCAGATATTTTTGCTTCCGAAATGTTCTCACTTATCCAAGAAGGCAAAAGTGATAGATCATAATTTGGATAAACATTTAAGAACTCTTCAGCATTTTCGTATTCGCTATTTTTATCCATTTTTAACCTCATAATTCGTTATTAAAACCTCGACAGTCTTTGTATCTCTGTCTTTAAAATGGTAACTACAATTAGAATATTTTTTGTCAATATAAATTACTTTATATTTTTTGCTCCACTCAATCAATTTATCATTGGATAACCCTTTATGATAAAAAACATTCGAAAGGTAAAATATTATGCCCCTATCATTTAGTTCGTCTAGTAAATTAAGAAGTGCTAAATCTTCGCACTCTTTCCAATCTCCGAAGCCTCTTTTACCATCATTATAACTTCCTGTAGTAATTAAGTATGGAGGATCACAATAAACAACATCTCCACTCTCTAAAATTGAAAAATCAAATTTTCTAAAGTCAAGTGTAGATAATTTGTATGATTTACTTTGAAGCTGTGTTGCAAATCTAATTAAATTGTTTTCAATTGATGCATTATATGAACTTCTGCCTTTGCCAAATGGTGTATTAAATCGCATCGAATTATTAAATCTAATTTGATGATTAAATGCAAAACATGTCAGCACAAATAAATCAAGAGGATTTTTGTTATCGTTGTAATCGTTTCTAAGCCTATTATAGCCTTCGGTATTTTCTTGATTTAAATCATATTTAGCAATTTTTTCTATAATTTTTGATTTTAACAAATCGATAGGTGTACGGCGGAAATATTCGTATATTTCAATCAAATAACTTATTTGATCATTTGCGTATATTTCATCTGCGTCAACATTTATAGCGACATTCATTCCACCAGTAAATAAGTCAACAAACTTATGAATTTTTTGAGGGAATTCAGAAATTATATTTTTTAGAATAGAGTATTTGCCGCCTGTATAGTTTAAAGGACTTTTTATATAGTTATCAGTCATATTTACTCCTTCTCAATGTAGATTAGCATTTCTTTAAGTTCATTGTTGTTACTTAAATTGCTTTTGCTTTTATATCTTCGATAATTAATATAAGTTATTTCAAAAGTTTCTGCCTTTCCGTATTTTTTCATTACTTTTTCAATATCTTCAATAGGCATAATTCCATCAGTATTGTAACTAAGAATTATATGCTTAAATTTTGCATTTTTTACTAGGCAATCAAAAGCCTTGATTGCTGTTTTTATTGAGCAAAAATCTGATTTTTGATGTTCCCCATACTCTCTTTGCCCTGTTATCCCTCTTAATTTTGGAAAATCATATTTTGCCACTGTTTCAAGTAAATGATAGTTTGGTAAATATTGTCTTTCGTTATAAGGCGGATCAACATACAAAATGTCCCCTTCAATCTTATTTAAAAGATTTACTCCGTCTTCGTTATAGCATTTATTTTGTTTTCCGTTATTAATTACATCGAGTTTCAACAATTCAAATTTTTTGGAAGTCCTTTTATCCCATTCTTTATGAAATGCACCATATGTTCCAGAAATATTAGAAACAAATGGTACACCTTCAACAATACAAGCAACTAAATAGAAGTATTCATATTTAGTTAAAATACCCGCATTGTTCCATTCTTCAACCTTGTTTCTGCAAAAATCAATGCGTAGGGCGTTTGTATCTGTAACATACATTCGTCCTCCAATTGGTGAATAATTATTTTGGCAAAAGCGTAAATTCTTAGGCAAAGATTCCATTTCAGTTGTTTCAATGCCATTCAAATAATCAACAGGATCTTCAATGTTCAAAGATTGTCTTAGTAATTCAAATTTTGGCATAGAAGGATTTTCTATAGTAGCCATTTGCAAACAATATGAAAAATATAAAACATCGTTTGAATAAATTTCGTACCATTTTTTGAAGTATCTTGCAACAGTAGATGTTCCAGAAAAAATATCACATAAAGATTTTGCAGCTGGTGCGTGCCTGTCAATAACTTCTTTAATATTATCTAGCAACAATGTTTTACAGCCAATATATCTCATTTAATTAGATCCTCCAATAGCGTTGTCTTCTTTCAATTCAACAATATCCCCAATTTCACAATTTAATGCTTTGCATATTTTTTCTAAAACATCTGTATTGACATTCTCGCCCCTTGTAAGTTTTGCAATAGTAGACTGACTTAGTCCAGTTAATTCATGCAAGTCGCTTTTCTTTAAATTCTTATCAATCAAAAGCTTCCACAATTTATTGTATGATAATGCCATTAGGTACCTCCTATTTTCTTAAATTATATAATAATAAATTTGAAAAGTCAATAGTTTTGTGCGAGTTCTCGTAATATTTTATGATATTTCGTATACTTAAGGCATCTTGCTAAATTGTAGGGCAAAAACTAATTGTTACTGACACAAGACTTTTTTGTAGTGATATATCTTGAAATCAATCGTTCCGTAACAGCACCTATCGTTCCGTTGATAAGGCTTTCGTTCCGTAGCAATATCTTAAAAGAAAAAGAGCCTCGTAAAAATGCCGTTTGACACTTCTACAAGGCTCTGAATGTTGGTGGCGGAAAGGATAAATGTTCCTATCTGCAAAGAAAAAAGGCTTGATAACATTTGTATCAAACCTATGCTTTTCTTATGGTGGAGCTGCAGGGAGTCGAACCCTGGTCCACAAGAAACCCCTCAAAGACTACTACAGTTTAGTCAAGGTTAAGAATTTCGCGATTTATCAATCTTGACGAACTTTACATCGCTAGATTATAAGATTGTCGGAAATTAAACATAATCATATTAATTTCTTATCTTCTTGGTATAACATACTTACTAAGCGTGAGAAGATGAAACCTTAGAGTACGTTGCATCCTATCTATCTAGATAGCGAGTGCTTAAGCAGCAAATGCAAATTGTTGATTTCTGTTGCCAGATAATCTTGATTTGTGATTACGTCACAACTCGACTGCAATCAATGTCAAGTTTCTCATGTCGAAGCCTGAACAACCCCATGTGTAATAAATATACCACAGAATAGGTTACATGTCATTGGATTTCAGCACTATTTTTCTACTTTAAAATTAAATAGAAATAAATATTTATTTTTCATTAACACTAATAGATTTTTTCTCATTACTTTTAATTTTATTGCTCTTTTTTTATAAAAACCATGCAAAACTCAATTATTTTCTTTAAATTCTAATTTATGTAAAATTTATTTAAAAACCAATTAAAGATTAAAAGCAATAAATTTCTAAATATTCACATAAAAAATGTTAATATTATTTGAGAAAATTGCTTTATTAGTATAAACTAATAAAGCGAATGAGGTTATTAAAATGAAAGCAATACTTAAAAACAAAAAACCACAAAATAAAAAGAATTACTTTGCTTCAATTCTCGGATACGTTAAAACACTTTTCTCTAACCAAGCATGTATAGATCGTGGAACAGGAAAAAGTACAATTGATGGATCACAAGTTGGAGTTAAAAAAACGTGGTACATCGCTATAATTTTCTTTATTGTTGCTATATTTGCAGCAATGACACCATTAACAGTACAAAATAGTAAAATCAATGGTTCAAATTTATTAAGCGGTAGTACTTATGGTTATAATGAAGCTATTACTAGTGCAGCATTATTTGATGAAACTTCAACTTCTACTCAAAGTTATGTCAAAGTTTCTGGTACATTAGATGATGTTAAATTTAATAAAGAAAATAAAACATTCACTATCACTAATGGTATGTCACCAAAACAAACCGCAAGTGGATATGATTATTATTACTTAGGATATCATAAAAGTATTTATACTGATTCTACTACTGGCGTTTCTTCTTATGCTAAAGATTTTGATTTCTATTATGTACCTAAAGATAATCTATCAAAAGCTCTTACTGATTTAACAAAATATACAACTAAATTTGATGGAACAAACTTAGCTGAAGGATCTGAAAGTTTTATAAATAGAAATTGTTCTTATTTATTAATAAGTGAAAACTTAATGTATACATCTAAATATTCTTATGCTCTATCAAAAGCTATTAGTTCTATTTATGGTGATTATGAGTATTTAAATTTAGAAAACAATACTTCTATTGCTACTTATTTTACTCAAAATGTTGATAAAACTGCTGAAATTGAAGCACAAAATGCTGTTGTAATTAAAAACTATAAATCATTCTTAGATAAAACATATCAAAATTTAAAAACTAAGAATTTATGGATTCAATCCGGTATTATTTTAGGAATTGATGGTGGTTTAACATTATTACTTGGTTTAGTTGTCTTCTTAATGACCAGAGGTAAAAATAATCCTAATAGAGTAATTAAATGGTATCAATGTTTCTTAATTGTATTCTATGCAAGTTTATGTCCAGGATTATTATCATTAATTCTTGGATTTATGATTTCAAATATGGCTATGATGCTTTATGTAGTAACATTTGGTGTTAGAGTCATGTGGATGTCAGTTAAATCATTAAGACCTGCTTATAATTAATATTATTATTTAATAACTATTGAAAAGTTAGCATAATAGCTAACTTTTTTAATTAATCTCCGTAATCACTTCCACGTGATTTATCTTCAACAAATATTAATAAAGGATCAGTAATATCAGTAATTTCTCTATAAATAAAACCATCTTTATAACAAGCTGGGAATTCATAATCGGCAGTAAATATTACTTTTTTATTTTTTTCTACAATAGAAAATAAGGCATCCATTATTGTATTAAATTTATCTAAATGATGCTCTTTCATACCTAATAATTGTGTATAAAAATTAGGTTCTATTACAAAGACAGAGTCCTTATATTCAAATACTCCACAATAAGGATTTTCTTTATCATCTAATCTACTTAAATCTTTAAATAATTCGTATTCCATATTAATGATGATAGGCTTCATGATTATTAATTTTAAATGCTCTATAGAGTTGTTCTAATGCAATAACCCTGCAGAACTGATGGGTAAATGTTAAATCTGAAATTTTTAACCTAAAATTTGCCCTATTTAATAATGCTTTACTTATTCCTAATGTTCCTCCAATTGCAATTATTAGATTGCCTCTTAATGTCTTAATAGCTCCACTAATAATGTCAGCAAAAGCTTCACTACTTACACTTTTGCCATGCAAATCTAATAATACCAAATAATCTTCATTTTTTATACTTTTAATTATTGGTTCATCTTCTTTTTCTAAATGTTTTTGTATATTAATTTCATTTAAATCTTTAGGTAATTCTAATTCCTTAAATTCAACTATGTTTATAGAAGCAAATTTAGATAATCTTTTTAAATACTCATCAGACATTTTTCTTAAATATTCTTCTTTTAAATTGCCTACAACTAGAAATTTAATTTTTATCATAGATCAATACTCCTATATTGCTTAGCGCATTTAATAACAATCTTAGAATTATCAATTTTTTTATCCTCAAAATAATTAATATAAGTTTTTAAAGCTAACTCTTCAGTGTTACATTCTTCACTAAGATGAGCTAATATAATTTCTTTCGTCTTATCTCCAATAACTTTAGACATAAACCTAACACTATCATAATTAGATAAATGCCCATGTTTAGAAGATATACGATCAATTAAAATACGTGGTCTATTAGAATTTTGAAGCATATAATCATCATAATTTGACTCAATAAAATATAAATCTTTATTTTTAATAACATCTAATGTCTTTTTAGGAATATAACCAGTATCAGTTATATAAACTAATGAACTATCAGAGTCATTTATTAAATAACCACATGAATTAGTAGCATCGTGACTTGTCTTCAATACACAAATATTAAATGTTCCAAAATTATATTGTGAAAAGACTTTTAATACATGATCATAATCCAAATCTAAGACACCCAAAACACTGTATTTTATTTCTTTATTAATAAATTGTTCGCCTTTTATATGATCAGAATGGTCATGAGTAAAGAAAGCATAATTTATATCACTTATACTTTTATTAATTTCATTTAAACCTTCAACTAGTCTTTTCTTACATATACCACAATCAATTAGAATAGTTGTTTCATCATTATAAATAACACAAGCGTTTCCTTTAGAACCGCTAGCAATACAATGTAATTTAATCATTTTAAAAATCTGAGAAATTAGAAATTGCGTTTTCAGTTTCTTCAGCAGGAACATCAAACCTACCAACAGGTTTAAAGAATAATAGTTTTGCAATACCTGTTGCACCATTTCTATTTTTAGCTAAATTTATTGTAACAATATCTGCACCATCAGCAGTTTTTGTTTGTGGTTTTTCTTTTTCTTGACTACTTATAGGCATATCACCATTGTTGTTATTCTTCTTTTTGAAATTAGAATTAGTTCCATCTAAAGATATACCTTGTTCTTCATAATACGCAGGTCTATAAATAAGTAAAACTTGATCAGCATCTTGTTCCAAAGAACCAGATTCTCTTAAGTCACTTAATTGTGGTTTTTTGTTATCTCTATCTTCAACTTTTCTAGTAAGCTGTGATAAAACAAGAATTGGAACTTTTAAATCAAGTGCTAATTCTTTTAATTTTCTAGAATAACTAGAAACAAGATTTTGTCTAGAATCATTTCGATTTACAAATTTTGGATCACCTAAAATACCTATGTAATCGACCATAATAAGTCCAATTTCACCAACTTCGTTTTTGAGTTTTCTACTTTTTGCAATAACATCATCGATGTTAGTTCCGCTATTATCATCAATATATAAAGGGACTCTACTAATTTCATCAGCAGCATCTTTTATTTTAAGCTTTTCTTTTTGAGTTAAAAATCCTTTATTTATTTTATCTAATTCAACATTGCTACGAGCAGCTAATAATCTTTTAAATAAAGTTTCAGAAGGCATTTCAAGTTCAAAAATAGCAACTGGTTTATTACTTCTACTAGCAGCATTAAAGCAGATATTAAGTGCTAAAGCAGTTTTACCAACAGCAGGTCTAGCTGCCATATATATCAATTCACCTTTTTTTAATCCACCAGTTATAGTATCTAATTTTGAAAAACCAGTAGTAATGCCAGTTAAAGTAGAAGCATCACCATTAATTCTACTTAAAATTTCAGTAGTTACACTTCCAGCAATTTCTTTTGTCTTTTTAAATCCTTCAACACGTCTACTACGTGTAACATCAGTTATTCTTTTATCAGCATAATTAATGAAATCATTTATGTTAGAGATGCCTTTGTTATAATAAACATCTTCTAACTCGTTGATTGACTTCATAAGTCTTCTTAATACTGCATAATCTTTCAAAGAATTTAAATAAAATTCATAATTGGAAATTGATACTACTGATTCAGTTATCAATTTTAAATAATCAAATCCACCAACAGCATCAAGTTGTTTTATTAATACTAATTCACTAGTGACAGTAGTAAAATCAACAGGTTCATTTTTATCTTTAATTCTTTTAATTGCTGAAAAAATAGTGCGGTTCTGAGGGTTTTCTTCGCAAAAATCATCGATTTCGAGTGATGCTAAAAGAGTAGTTGCAGTTGCATCATCAATGATCATTAATCCTAAAATAGCTTGTTCTACAGCTAAATCATTTGGCAATGCTCTTTTAGAAGGCATTATTTTTCCTCCGAAACGTGAACTTTTATAACACCAATTACACCTTTATAAAGTTCAATTTTTAAATTAGAAACGCCGAATGCATTAACAACTATTTTATCAACAAATTTTCTTTTATCAATTTCAATATTATAATCACTTTTTAGTTTCTCAGCTATAGCTTTAGTTGAAATTGTTCCAGCCATACTTCCATCTTTTTGAGCTTTAGCTTTAAATTCTAAAGTTAAGGTTTTCAAAAATTCAGAAGTCTCTAATGCTTTTTTCTTATTTTCTTCATCTAATCTTTTTTTATCTTCAATTTGTTTATTTAATGTAGCTACGCTACCAGCAGTCTTTTTAACACAGAGTTTTTTTGGAATTAAAAAATTATTTGCATATCCATCATTAACTGTAGCAGTTTCGCCTTTTTTTCCGATGCCTTTAACATCTTGTAATAAAATAACTTCCATATTAATTCTCCTCTTTTTCTCCAGAAGATCTAGCTTCTGATAAATAATCTTGCAATGTATCTAATAAAATATCTTCTACTTCATTACATTTCTTTCCGTTAAAGCTAGCAGCAGCCATTGAGAAATGACCTCCGCCACCCATTTTTTCACAAAGAATTTGAACATTAATGCTTCCATCACTACGACCACTAATTCTAACTTCATCAGAACCAGTACGTCCAATAACAAAACAAGCATTTATACCTTTTAATTGCATACATTGGTTAGCAACTTTAGCTAAGGTAGATCTTTCTATAATATCAGAATCACCACTATTACAATATACAACACCATAGAAAGGGGTCTTCATTGTACCTAATATTTTATTAACAAGAGCATATTCTTCATATTCATCTTTTAATAAATCATCAGCTAAAGCATTGTCTGCACCATATTCTTTTAAAATACCGCTAGCATCAAATGTTCTTAAGCCGACACTTCTTGATTTGTAGAATCCTGTATCAAGGAAAATGCCTGATAACATAAATGTAGCAAACTTAGAAGGTAAGTTAATTTGAGGGCTTGAACTAGAATACTTAATTAATTCAGCAACTAGTTCACTTGCACTAGATGCGCTTGGCTCAATATAACTCAAAACTGGATTATCAATAAATTCTTCAGCTCTACGATGGTGATCAATAACAACAACTTTATCAGCTGATTCTAATAATTTTGGATACATAGTAATTGATGGTCTACTTACATCAACTACAATTACTAAAGTTTGAGGTTTCAATTTATCTTTACAATCTCTAGGAGAAATTACTATTTTTTCTAATTCTTCACTATCAAATTGACTTGCAACTGCAGTTCTAACTTTCTTTTCAGCTAATTTAGGATCATAAACAATTAATGCAGGTTTATTGAAACTATCACAAATAGCCTTTATACCAAGAGCACTACCAATTGCATCCATATCCATATCAATATGTCCCATAATTAAGACATTAGATGCTCTATTAATGAGGCCAATTAATGAATCAGCAACAACACGAACTTTAACTTTATTACGTTTTTCAATAGCTTCAGTTTTTCCACCATAGAACGCAAGCTCACTTCCATATTTAGATACAACTGCTTGGTCTCCGCCACGACTCATAGCAATATCAATTGCGTTTGAAGCCATACTATTTAATTTGTTAACATCAGGAAAATCGTGAGCAAATCCAATTGATAAAGTTGGTTGACAAGTTTCATTAATTCCTAAGCTTCTAACCTTATCTAATATAGAAAATCCATCTTTTTCCATTCCTTCTAAACTGCTATAATCACAAACACTAAAATAAGCATCACTTCTAAAATGTCTAAGTAAAACATTATGCTCTTTGGCGTATTCAAAAATAAGATTTTTAACCCTAGCGATTAAGTCATTATTATCATCATTAGTTCCTACTACATCAGCGTAATTATCTATCATAAATACACCAATACATGTTGCTTGTTCTCTACTCATTTTTAATAAGTTTTCATATTCACTAACGTCTTTAAATATGTATAACCTTGCAGATCTCAAGTATTTTACTTGATAATAGCTGGTATTTTGTAAAATAAGAACAGTATCACCAACATCTTTATTAATTAAATCTCTTAATTTTGGACACCATTCAAAAATATTTTTATTAATAATATTAGATTGTTTTTGTAAAAGAATATCGCTTTCCCATAAAACAATATCGTTTTCATCAACGACTACGAATCCAATAAGTCCAAAAGTATAAGCTTCTTTAATGTCGTTACCCAAAATATCAACAGTTCTTATATCACTTTTTTGTCTAACTTTAAAAACACTATATAAAACTGAAAGCAAATAAAGCATATCAAGAGCAACAAAAGCAATTGTAATATATAAAAAATAAGTGCTTTTAACATATGTCTTTAAATCGAAAATATTAAAAATATAAAGAAGCATGAAGCTTACTAAACTTATAATTTCAACGCCAAATATAATAGCAGTACTAATTTTAAATTTCTTAATCTTCTTATTCATAAACTTACCTTGTTTAATTATATAATAATTAACTATATTTATAAAATGATTTTAACTTATAGTGTCGATATTCTATTTTTAGGTAAAATAAAAAGACCACTTATTAGTTAAGAACCTTCTTTACTTACAAGCAGTCTTTAATAATTAATCTAATTAGTCAGCAATATATGGTAATAATGCCATATAACGTGCGTTTTTAATAGCTTTTGCTAATTCTCTTTGATATTTAGCACTAGTTCCAGTTAATCTACGTGGAGCAATTTTTCCACTTGGACTAATGAATTTCTTTAATGTTTCAACATCTTTATAATCAATAAATTTAACTTTATTTTTTGTAAAATAGCAAACCTTTTTACGGATTCTTTTCTTAACGTAGGCCATATTCTATTCCTTTCTTAATTAAAATGGTAAATCATCATCAGCTAAATCAGCAATTAAGTCGTTATCAGCATTTGATGGTTTATCTTCTTCGTATCCACTATTATCAACATTTGAATTAGTGGAATTTCCATTTGATTTTGAATCAAGTAAATTAACAGTATCAGCAATAACTTCTAAGACACTTGCGTTAGTGCCATCTTTTCTTTGATAAGTTCTTTGACTAAGTCTACCTTCAACAGCAACTAAGCTACCTTTTTTAGCATATTTAGCGAGAAATTCAGCAGGTTGATTCCATGCAGTAACAGGAATAAAACTTGCAGTCTTATTACCATTAGCATCCTTTGCTAAATTATCACAAGCAACTGTAAATGAAATCACAGCTCTCCCAGTATTTGTCTTTTTTAACTCGAGATCACGAGTTATTCTACCAATTATTACAACTCTATTAATCATGTTTGATCCTCCTCTTCTTATTCTTTATCAACGGTAATTAAATAACGTAATACGTTATTGTTGATTTTTGTAAGACGATCAAATTCTTTAGTAGCATTTACATCAGCTTCAACTTTTAAGACGACATAGTATCCTTTGTTTTGTTTTTCAATAGGATAAGCTAATTCGCGGAGACCCCATTCGTTGACTTTAGCAACGGTTGCTCCTTTACCAGTAAGAATTGCATTTAATTTTTCAATTTCAGCTTTTCTTGCTGCATCGTCTAAGTCGGCTTTTAAAATGTACATAATTTCGTACTTTTTCATATACCTTTACCTCCCTTCGGTCATTTCTGGCTATATTAACTTATATATAGCAGAGAAGAACGTTTACTTATAAAACGCCTTAATATTTTATTAAAAATCTTGCCACTTGTAAAGTATAAAGAATTTGCACTATTAGGCCTACTATCTCCTACAATACAAGTAGTATAGATTTCAATACTATTTGGGGGATGAAAATTAATTATTTTTCATCTTTCATTGTAGGGAATAAAATAACTTCTCTAATTGATCTTTCGTTTGCTAATAACATTACAAATCTATCAAAGCCAATTCCGATACCTCCACATGGTGGCATACCATATTCAAGAGCTTCGATAAAGTCATAATCCATTTCATTGGCTTCATCATCACCTAATTCTTTAGCTTTAAGTTGAGCTAAGAATCTTTCTTTTTGATCAATAGGATCATTTAATTCACTATATGCATTTGCATATTCTGTGCAATTTATATAAAGTTCAAATCTTTCAGTAAAACGTGGATCTTCACTTTTCTTTGTTAATGGACTAATTTCAATTGGATGTCCATAAACAAATGTTGGTTGAATTAATTCTTGTTCACAGAATTCTTCAAATAAAGCATTTAATATATAGCCATTGCTTGTCCAGTGATTTTCAATTTTAATACCTTTTTCTTTAGCGAATTTGCATGCTTCTTCAAATGAAATATCTTGTGTAAAATCAATTCCACATTTTTCTTTAACTAATTCAGCCATTGAAACCCATCTAAATTCAGGTCCAAAATCGATTTCTTTATCTAAATATGTAATTTTTGTGGTACCTAAAACTTCTTTACAAGTATTTCTAATGACATTTTCAGCAAGTTGTCTCATACTTTGTAAATCGCCATAAGCTTCATATAATTCAACAGTTGTAAATTCTGGATTATGTTTAATATCCATACCTTCGTTTCTAAATAATCTACCAAATTCATAAACTTTTTCTAAGCCACCAACAATAAGTCTTTTTAATTGTAACTCAGTAGCAATTCTTAAATAGAAATCTTTATCTAAAGCATTATGGTGTGTAATGAACGGCTTTGCATTAGCTCCACCTAAAATTGGTTGTAAAACACTAGTTTCAACTTCAACAAATCCTAATGAATCAAAATAATGTTGCATTGATCTGAGAATTTTTGGTCTTAATAATGCAACTCTTTTTGCATCTTCGTTCATTATTAAATCAACATAACGATGTCTATATCTTTCTTCAACATCAGTTAAACCGTGGAATTTTTCTGGCAAAACTTTGAGTGATTTTGTTAAAAATGTAAATTCATCAACTCTTAAAGTTATTTCACCAGTTCTTGTTAACATTAATCTTCCATGTAATCCAACGATATCGCCAATATCACATATTTTGAAGACTTCATATGATTTTTCACCAACAGAATCGATTGAAATATATCCTTGTAATCTTCCGTCTTTATCCTGAATATTTAAAAATGAAGCTTTGCCCATCTTTCTTAAAGACATTATTCTTCCAGCAACAGTAACATTAATAGGATTACTTTCTAATTCTTCATTTGTTTTTCCTTGGGCTTTTTCTTTACAAGTTGCACTTGTGTCTGTTCTAACAAATTTTGTTCCCCAAGGGTCGACACCTAATTGTTTTAATTTTTCTATTTTTTCCCTTCTAACTAATTCTTGATCATTTAATTTTTGTTCCATAAATTTTCCTCGTTAATATCATACCAAGAATTGATAAATAATTTAAGTTATTTATAACTGCTCAATTTAAAAAGTAAAGTCCGTTGAAGGAAAAACCAAGCAAAATAAAGTTCTTTTTGTTTAAAATCATTATTT